>JAHYJK010000121.1 GCA_019429225.1 Anaerolineaceae bacterium | reverse complement strand
AAGGTCCCACCATGACGTTAGGATGGCAGGTTCTGGCAGCAGCCCGGGCACGGGAGACAGGCGCTGATGTAAAAACAATTCTTGAAAAAATTGATCGGGTCCGCAAACGGCTGGTGCAATTTGTGGCCATGGATACGCTTGAATACCTGCAAAAAGGCGGCAGGATTGGGGGAGCCGTAAAATGGGCAGGTGGATTATTGCATGTCAAACCATTGATTTCTATTAATCATGAAACCGGATTGGTAGAGCCGGTTAGCCTGGCACGTACACATAAATCATTGGTTGAGAATATGTACAAAAAATTCTTCGAAAAACTGGACACCCGTAAAAAATTACACCTCGCTGTATTGCATGGAAATGCATTGGACAAGGCTGAAGAATTGGCAGCCAGAATCAAATCTGAGTATAACCCGGTTGAACTGATCATTAATATGACAGGACCGGTATTAGGGATTAATACAGGTCCAGGTGCGTTGGCATTATGCGGATATTACGAAGATTAGTCTTATCTACGGGTTTTGATCGATTTTTTGAAGCATAGCCATTGTAAGAGACCAGACATCTTCCATCACCTGTGGATTCATTTTGTCGTAGGTGTCTTCCAATTGGTGCCAGTAAGGTGCTTCACCATCCTTCTTCATACCAAATAAACTGATTGCTGGAATTTTATTTCGAAGGGCATCCGCCATTTCACTATTGCCACCGCTTATTTTGACCGGGTAAGCACCCCACTCAGGATGTTCAAGGTTAAGGTTTTCTACCATTTTGATCAAGTTTTGATCCGCTTTGAACGGAACAATGATGCCTTCCTGGGTCAGATATCCAGGACCTGCAACACCTAGTAATTCAAACACGATCGCTTTCGGCTTCTTGAGCAACTGTAAATTCTGCTGATACCAGGCGATCATGCCATAATGTTGCGTTTCTTCACAACCGGTGCATACCGCGAAGACGCGGGTGTGTTTTAATGGGTTTTTGTGTAATTCTTCAGCCATGGTCAAAACCATCCCGGCTGCACTGGCATTGTCATTCGCGCCAGCCGTAAAAGGTGAAAATTCAGCTTCAATGAAGAAAGAAATCATCAACACTGCACACATCGCAGTTGGAATGGATGCATACCAGACCCACGGCCAGAAAAGAAAAACTGAAAGGCTGTAAAGAATGGTTTGTATGAGATACGTTACGAAGATTATGGTGGTGAATTTATCGTAGATTTTCACATATTTCGGTGTCCGAAAGAAAAGCGGTGTGCGTTGGGTATCCAGATGACCAACCAGAATGATATCCTGCTTATGTTCAGCGGAAGGAGGGACAACTGCATGCACATTCTGGCTACTGCCTTTAGGAACCAGCATGCGAAGGAGATTGTTTTGAAATCCCAATTCCTGTAACTCACTGACAATTACCAGAATGCTGATGATGGCTGCAATAGCTGCAATTAAGCGACCTCCCAGTGGATACAAAATAAATGCAAAAATCATAAAGAAACTGCCGATGATATGGGGTAAAAATATCGACCTGGCACTCTGGAAATCCTGCCAGATAGGTGTCAGACCGATTTGCCTGAATTGATCTTTAGCATATTCTGCCGCCTGACGCTCTGCAGGCGTGGTAGACCCTCTTGGACCAATATCGACTGCCAGAGCGTGGATATGCGATAACCATTGCTTAACTTGAGGATGATTGGATACTGGTTCAGACATTTTTATCTCCAAAAAAACCACTACATGTTTTTTTACCCTGGTATCAAGCCGGCGGATTATTATGAATCAATTGTTTCCAGATACTTGTACTGAACTTCATTTTCAAATTCATAGTATCCGCGGTACTTTTCCGGTAACAATTCAGCGACTTTATACATAATTTCATCCGCAACTTCCTGGCGCACATCGCGGGACAAGGCGTTACCATTCAAATTCAGTTTAAATGGTTTTCCCACCACAATATTAAAGTCTGTTTTTTTTAAATGTTTGAAATTCTCCCAGAAATTTTCATAACCATAAAAACCGATCGGTAATAGTGGGGCATTCGTGCGAACAGCAATGGCAACCACTCCGGGTTTGCCTGGCAACAATTTTCCATCTTTACTGCGCGTACCCTCGGGAGACATGGCAACTACCTTACCTTGTTTTAAAGCTTCCTCTGTCAAGCGGAATGCTTCGCGATCTACTAATCCGCGGTCAATAGGGATAATACCCCATTGTTTAAAGAGAAAATTAAACAGGGGGTTTTTCCAGGATTCTCTTTTTGCAATCCCTATCACGTTTGGATGATCAATGTGCGGTAAGAAAACCGGTACTTCCAGAAAATTGATATGATTACCCACCAATATCAGGGGGCCTTCTACCGGGACTTTTTTGAAATCTTTTGGATTGATTCGGCATACGATTTGAAACACAAATCGCAAAAACCAGTTCATAATCTTCAAACCTGGTCGCATAACGAACTAAACTCCATCCATTGATATAACATCTAAAACCTGTGAAATTAGCTCAATCGTTAATTCCGTACCTGCATAACAAATCGTTTCACCATCTGCATGAGCTGGAATATTTCCGGTCAATGCGTGTACGATAACTTTTCGTGATTGCGGCATCCGGACCGCCGGGTGACCTTCCTGGGTACCGCCCATAAGTTTCGCCGCTAAAGGTAAAATCTTGATCTGCGGTACCTGGCTGACGATACATAAGTTGAAAAGCCCATCGCCTGGATCACTTTTTGGTGCCATATGAAAAGATCCACCCATGCGTTTGCCATTCATAATGGATACCATTAAAGAAGGTTGTGTGATTGTTTCATTGTCCAATTTAATTTCATAGTTTGGGGCTGTATGATAAAGAAAGATCGTGCGTACCAGACCAACCAGGTAGGATGTTATGCCATGAGCCCATTTTACTTTTGCTGCTTCGAACCCGACCACAGTATCAAAACCTAATCCGACCCCATTTCCAAAATACCTGCCTTGAGGATAATCTCCACCGGTAACAATACCAATATCAATTTTTTTGGTTTTACCGATCACAATCGCATGTACAGCTTTCTCCAGATCTTTGGTGATATCAATTCCAAATGCAAAATCATTTCCTCGTCCGACCGGAAGAACGCCTAAAACAGGTTTATTCTGTTCCTGGTTATTGGCTCTCATCAATCCATTGATGACCTCGTTCATGGTTCCATCACCACCAGCGGCGATGATAAATTTTCGACCGGCCTCAGCCTGTTCTCTGGCGATTTCCAAAGCATGCCCAGGATACTCAGTAAGAATAGTTTCATAATCAAATTGGTGTTTTTCGAATAATCCTTTAATGACTGGTAACAATTTTTCCGCATTTCCATGATCGGCAGTTGTGTTAAAAATAAGAAGTGGTTTTAGGTTCAAGGTCAAGAATCCTTTTGTCTTTTCAAATTTTCTGGATAATATAGGAATAGGTACTAAGTGTTAACCTAATGTAGTTCGTCCAGATACGTTTATTCAGTTTTCGAGTGTGATTGATACGAAATTGGATTATACGTGAAAAATCAAAAGATTGCATCACGAATTCATTTCAAAAATATCAGGAGAGGAATTGGACAAAATAACTTTCGCAGTGAATGGAACTTTGATGCATGGATTCGCACTTAACAAAAATCTTCTGGATCTAAACGCGGATTATGTTATTGAAACCAGAACATGTTCTTCCTATCGAATGTGGTCTATCCAGGATGAGTATCCAGCCATGCTTCGAGATAAAGAAAAAGGGGGAAAGATAGAAGTTGAACTCTGGAAATTATCATCGGATGCTCTCGTCTCAATATTACTGAAAGAACCTCCCGGATTAAGTCTCGGTAAAGTTGAGCTGGAAGATGGTGATCTGGTGTTGGGTGTATTGGGAGAACCCTACGTCATCCTGGGACAAAAAGAAATCACCGAATTTGGAGGTTGGCGTCAATACAATTTTTTCAAGCAGGAATGATGAGAATCATAATCAAAAATTCCATTGAGAATAAAACCATTCAGATGGTTGTCAGTCTGCTTGAAAAAAGTCTCCTTGAAATCGAAAATCATACACATTCTTCAGCCAGGCACAAAGGACGGCAATTTACGAATACGACCATCTCGAACAATACGTGAAAATTGTAAGAGACCTAAATAAAAACTTAATGAGCGGTTCCCCATACATCCATAATTAATAAATAGTCAAGTATCGAATTGTAAATATTTACATTCAGTTATATGATTAATCTGTATTAACGAACCCATGAAAATGATTTGATGAATTCCGAGGAGGTGGAAATTCAAAATAATATCAAATTTTACCAGTGACGTATTTATTAAATCCACAAAATTTTTTTACGAAAACAAATAAGGAGTAGAAATAATGAAAAAAAGTATTTTATTAACCCTGGCAATATTCACAATCATGTCAATGGTTTTGGCTGCTTGCGGTGGTGCTACCGGAAAAGAAGCCGTGAACCTGAATGAGGCCACACTCGATGAAATTATTGCAGGCGCAAAAAAAGAAGGCCATGTTGAGTCCGTAGGTATGCCTGATTCCTGGGCAAACTGGGGTGAGACCTGGCAGGAACTTACAGCTGAGTATGGTATCACGCACGCCGACACAGATATGAGCTCTGCTGAAGAATTGAATATGTTCGAAAATGAAAAAGATTCTCCCACAAAAGATATAGGAGACATTGGTCTGGCCTTCACAAAAGATGCCATCGCTAGAGATCTTGTCCAGGGTTACAAAACATCTTATTGGGATGCTGTTCCCGATTGGGCAAAAGGTAAAGATGGTCTCTGGATGATTGCTTACACCGGGGTTACAACCTTCATTTTTAACGAAGATATCAGCGATGAACAGGCACCCAAATCCTGGGCAGATGTTCGAGCAGGTACCTACAAAATCACCATTGGTGATGTCATTGGTGGTGCAACCGGCCAATCCAACGTTCTGGCCACAGCTTACGCATTTGGTGGAAGCATGGACAATCTGGACCCAGCATTTGAATTCTGGGCAGAAATGGCAACAGCAGGTCGCATCGATCAGGGCGACATTCTTCTTCAAAGAATTCAGGCTGGTGAAGTTCAATTAGGTGTAACCTGGAGTTACAATGCCTTAACATACCGTAATGAAACCCCGAACTACGCTTTTACCGTAGGTGTTCCTTCAGATGGTTCCATCCTCAGTGGTTATGCATCAGTGATCAATAAATATGCCCCACATCCATTTGCAGCTGCATTGGCACGTGAATTCATCTTTAGCGATGAAGGCCAAATTAATCTGGCTAAAGGTGGCGCTGTTCCCACCCGTACAGACATTGTCATTCCAAAAGAAATTCAGGATGTAACCATCCAGCAATCACAATATGCAAATTCAGTCCCGATTACGGATGCTGCCAAATTTGCTGAAGTTGGTAAGATCATTTCATCACGATGGGAAGCAGAAATCATCCCATTGATGAGCAAGTAGTCGGTTAGTACATTTTTCACAAACTCAATAATAATTATGGGGCGTATCAGTTATACGCCCCATAATTGGATATAGGAGATGCGGTGAAAAAAAAGTCAAATATAAAAATTTATTTATTAGTATTGCTACCTTTTCTCATAATCGTTTTTCTTTATGAAATACTTCCTCTGATCATGATGATCCTGAGCAGTTTCAAATCTGAAACTGACACTAATATTTTTTTTACACTTGAAAACTACATTTCAGCATTCACTAAACTCTCTTATCAGCGCGCCATTATCAACAGTCTGAGAATCACCATTCTTTCCACTGGATTTGGTATCCTGATCGGCTTCCTGGGAGCCCAGGCAGCCCACAATTCGCGTGGAAAATTTAGAAATGTATTCCTGACCATTTTAAATATGACATCCAATTTCGCTGGTGTACCTCTGGCTTTTGCTTACATGATCATTCTTGGAAATTCTGGTGTTATCACTCAATTTGCTAAAACTTATGGCGTTGAGTTTCTATCAAATTTTGATTTATACACAAGTTCGGGGTTGTTATTAATGTATGTTTATTTTCAAATCCCGCTCTCTACCCTGCTCCTCATCCCGGCCTTCCATGGTATCCGTCAGGAATGGAAAGAAGCAAACATGCTTCTAGGTGGCCGCACATATGATTTCTGGGCTAAGGTAGGTATTCCGGTATTATTACCCAGTATTTTTGGCACAATGAGTGTTCTGTTTGCCAACGCTCTGGCTGCCTACGCAACAGCTTATGCCCTTTTGATGAATAATTATTCTCTATTACCAGTCAATATTACCGGCATGTTTACCGGCGATATGACCACGCGTCCCCATCTGGGTGCAGCCCTGTCGGTGGTTATGATGTTATTAATGCTGGTAGCGATCATGATCACCAACTATATCAATCGGCAAACAACAAAATGGAAGGTGAGATGATGAAAAAGACAAGGTTTACTTCCAATATGGTTATCATCATTCTCATTATTTATTTATTAATTCCTCTGGTAGCTACGGCTATCTACTCCATGTTTCAAAAGTGGACCGATATACTGCCGGAGGGTTTCACTTTAGGGCATTATGCCAGTTTACTTTCCAATAAAGCATTTCTATTAACTTTATGGAGAACCATCATCATCAGTATCGTTCCGATTGTATTAACGGTTCTGGTAACCCTTCTGGCTCTATTCGCAGTAACAATCTATTTTCCTAAATTAGAAAAATATGTCCAGATCCTTTGTATGATTCCTTACACCATTCAGGGCGTCATCTTATCCGTAAGCATCCTTTCTTTATATGCTGGTGTGAAAGGATTTTTAGGAATGCGCCTGGTGATGTTGATCGGTGCTTACTGTATCATTATTCTTCCTTATATTTATCAAGGAATTCGTAATAGCATGCATGCTGTCAATATGCCCATGTTAATTGAGGCGGCTGAGATGTTGGGTGCCAGTAAATTAACTGCCTTCTTCAAGGTGATTGTTCCCAACATCATCTCGGGAATTACCGTCTCTTCTTTGCTGGCGGTTGGCATTATTTTTGGGGATTATGTGTTGATTCGCAATATTACCGGCAGTTCTTTCCAGAATGTGCAGATTTATCTATTTCTGGCTATGAAACGATCCAGCACAGAGGCATCAGCTGTTTTCGTGATTATCATGGTTACCACCTTCCTGATCACTGCCCTGGTGCTTTACCTTCAGAGCAGAGACAACCGGCAAAAAATGGAAAATAAAGGGAGATAAGAAATGTCCTATATTCGCTTTGAAAACCTCAACAAATTTTTTGGCAAGAATCATGTGCTCAAGGATATCAACCTGACGGTCGAGAAAGGACAATTGGTAACACTTCTGGGTCCATCCGGATGTGGCAAAAGCACCCTGTTGCGTTGTCTGGCCGGTCTTGAAGTGGTTACCTCCGGAAAAGTATTTCTGGATGGCAACGATATCACAGAGGTAAGCCCGCGTGATCGTGGCATCGGCATGGTATTCCAACAATACTCGTTATTTCCCAACCTGAACGTCTCTCAGAATGTGGCTTTTGGTCTTAAGATGAAGAAAGTGCCTGGTCCTGATATCGATACCCAGGTGAAACAGATTCTGGCTCTGGTAGGTCTGTCAGAAAAGATCGACCAGTATCCCAGCCAGCTTTCCGGAGGACAGCAACAACGCGTAGCTTTAGCACGTGCGATCGTCACAGAGCCGAAGGTTCTACTGTTAGACGAACCGCTCTCCGCCATCGACGCCTTATTAAGAAGAAATCTGCAGATTGAAATTCGTCGCATTCAAAGAGAGCTGAATATCACCACCATTTTTGTCACCCATGATCAGGACGAAGCCATGGTCATGTCCGATATGATTCATTTATTCAATAGTGGATTTATTGAACAGAGTGGCACTGCTATTGATCTGTATTCACGACCGCGCACTAAATTTGCTGCTACCTTTATCGGTAATTACAACATTCTCACAGCCGCTGAATTTGGCAAAGCGGTGAACGAGAAACTGGATTGTAAAGATGTAGCCATCCGGCCTGAAATCGTTCATGTTGATCCTCAACCCGAAGAAGGGGAAGATAAATACCATCTGCAAGGAACCATTTATAACAGCATCTCACATGGTAATATCATCCGATATGGTGTGCAATCTGGTGCAATCAAGCTGAATGCTGATGTCATTTTTGAAGGCGGACTTCCTTTGCAGGAAGGCGAAAAAGTATTCCTGGCGATTAAAAAAGATGAGGTCATTCAACTTTAGCCGTAAGTTAAAATACTTCAAAATTAAATTAATCCACATTTCAGGAGTGTGTTAATGATTAAAAATATTGCTCATCGTGGTTTTTCTGGTCAGTATCCGGAAAATACGCTGTTAGCATTCCAAAAAGCGCTCGAAGCTGGAGTAGATGGCATTGAATTTGATGTTCATCTCACCAGCGATGGTGTGCCGGTTATCCACCACGATGAAAATCTTGCTCGCACTACTGACGGTAGAGGTTTGATCGGAGATTACACGTTCGATGAACTGCGCCAATTGAATTCCGCTATCAAGTTCGACGGACAGTTCGAAGTACAGCGAATTCCATCTTTACGAGAATATTTGGAAATGGTCAAAGGCACTAAAGTAATCAGTAACATTGAACTCAAAACCGGCATCATCCATTATCCAGAAATTGAAAAACGGGTTCTGGCCATCATGGATGAATTCAACTGCCGGGAGAATGTGATTGTATCTTCCTTCAACCATTATTCCATCAAAATATTTAAAAAGCTTGCTCCGGATGTCCAGATCGGTGTACTCGAAGAAAGTTGGCTGATTGATCCAGGCGGGTATGCAAAATCACTTGCAGCTGAATGGTATCACCCGGAATTTCATGCACTGACAGATGAAACTTTGCAAAACTTACGTTCCCATCAGATCAAGATCAATACCTGGACGATCAATGAAGAAACCGATATGCGCAAAACGGTTGCAATGAAATTGGACGGGGTCATCACCAATCATCCGGATATATTTGCCCGTATCCTACAGGAATATCAAGCACAATGACAATCAATATTGCACACCGTGGTTTTTCTGGTCAATTCCCGGAGAACACATTGCTTGCTTTTCAGGAAGCAATTGAACTGGGTGTGAATGCCCTGGAGTTGGATGTTCAACTCTCAAAAGATGGCGAGATGATGATTTTTCATGATGAAGATCTTGCGCGTATTACCGGACAAAAAGGTTACCTGAAAGATCTCACCTGCGCTGAGCTGCGTGAACTGGATGCATCAGGAACGTATCAAGGTGTATTTGGAAAACAAACCATTCCTACCCTGTCCGAATACCTGGAATTGACTGCAAACAAGAATATCCTTACCTTCTTAGAATTGAAAAACGGGTTCCTCCCCTATCCATTCTTGGAGGAAAAAGTCGCTGATTGCCTTAAAAAGTTTGAGCGTCAAAAAGGAACCATCCTTTTTTCAGCCAATCATCCGTCGGTTAAGTATTTTGGGACGTTAGCACCGGATGTTCAACTACTCTTCCCATTCGACAATTGGATCTTTGGATATGGTGGCTATTGCCACAGCCAAGGCATCACAGCCTGCATGCCCTACTTCCGGGCTTTGACACCTGAAGTTGTGGCAGAAATTAAATCTTTTGGTGTCTCCATCTATCCCTGGACAGTGGATGATCCAAAAGACTTTCAGACCATGCTGGCATTAGGCGTAGACGGAATCCTGACCAATCATCCTGATCGATTGAAATCATTCCTGAAAACTCAAAAACCAGAAACTGGTTAGAAAGAAATTGGTCGCCGGGCTACATTCAATACCATCTCCTGGAAAGCCAGGGCGGCTGCCTGACAGGCTGATTGGTCTCCGGTGAGGATTGCACCCATGTAGTTCGTCTCGGATGGAGGTGGCGTGTAAGAGACAATTTCCACTGCTGCAGCCTTCAAGGCTGCATCCAGCGCCATTACTCCTTCCAGCGGGGGAGCAATCAGATACGCAATAGGTGATCCCAATGGAATTCTGCAAATATTGGATAAGTAAGATCCAGTCTGCGAAATGACATGCGGGAAAAAAGCGATGGACCCATCCTGATTGGCAGAATACCAGGTCGCATTGATGGTCAAATATTGAATAGCTGCTTCCAGACCAGCACGCACTTCGTCCGGGTCTGGACCAGCCAGCATGGCGATGATTTCACCCGAAAGCGGTCCGGATGCATGTCGGGAACCGGCGAAAAACGAGTGGGCGTACACCACTTCCACATTCGCTTTTTTCGTGGCTTCATCAATGGATACATAAGTTGCATCGTCATTATCCGAGGTCAGTATTCCCAGGCTACGTTGGTCTGAACTTAATCCCAACACCCGGGCATAATCCGGAGCTACCTGCGAGATTAAACGCACCGCCAATGGTTTTGCATGAATTGGATCTAAGATTGCCATGTGTTACTCCTTTTATTCAATCAGCTTCGATTTCACGCCTGAAGCCTGGTTTTTGATCATCTTTTTTGCCATTTGAATGGCATAAGCACCAGCTTCCAATGGATTGGTACCGCCACCATCAAAGATATTACAGATGACTTCCCGATCAGCATCCGTATGTCCACTGGATGGATGAAAAGCCATATAAGCGCTCATCGACTCCGCTCGTCCCAAGCCGGGGCGTTCTCCGATCAGCAGAATCAATACGTCCGGTTGAATCAGGTCTCCAATGTCATTCATCACACCGACCCGGCAATATTGAACGAAGAATGGTGTTCCCATTGTTAATCCAGCTGTTTTACAACCTGCTTCCAGCACAGGAAAGATTTTGGGTAAATTTACTTCTATTGCGTAGGCACTCAAACCGTCACCAATACAGATTTGAATATTGGGTGATTTGGTGCATCTATCCTTAATAGTTTTGCGGGCTGCCTCACTCAACCGGCGACCCAGGTCAGGGCGTAACAGATACTGTTCTTTGCCTTCGGTGATTTGGGTTTGCACCGCGAACAGGTTGAATTGTGCCAGAATCTGGGGATCCACATCCCGATATAAGGTGTCCTGGGTTACAGCCAGATCACTCTGAAATAACAAAAGAGACC
>JAHYJK010000120.1 GCA_019429225.1 Anaerolineaceae bacterium | reverse complement strand
GATCAAATTTATGAGTGAGCATGGGAATGGACCAACCACCATCGTCCTGGCGCATGGAAAGTAACCAATTGAAGCATTTTTCGACGCGCGGATCCTGCTCATAGCCAGCTTGAATGATGGTAGCCAGGATGGCACCTGTGTAATAGGTTGCATATTGGTTAGCCAGTATTCCTCTGAAATCACCATCTTCCGTCTGGCATGAGAAAAGATGCTCCACTGCCAGCTCTATTTGGGGATGTTCCTTGGTAAACCCAAATTTACCTACCAGTTCATTGACCGCTCGCCAGGTATCGAAGAGTTGATGTTTGACGGCTGGGTGTTGTTTCTTATCCGTTCGAGGCCAGCTAACATCGGATAATTGCTTTTTGAGGATTTTTTGCGGTTCTGGTAAGACCCATAATTCTTCGATGGAGTTTGTTTCAATGGTTAGTAAATCTGTGTTTACAAAATAACGAATGGCTTCATTTTTCGTTGATAATAAGACAGGGATAGGGTCATAAATGAGATGATTTCGCCAATTCTGCATAACAGCACTCTTGGAATTATCATAGCAAATTTAAATTTATTTTTTCTTAATTAACTCTCTCTCGCCTTCTATTGTATCCTTCCATGCATTTTCCAAATCGTAAAATTGTATGTGCAATTCCCTTTCGGCTTTGTCACCAGAAAATTGCCAGTTATTTTTGGCAGCGTAAATAAATTCCTTGCTAAAAACGACTGGCAGTCCTAATAACCGTTCGAAAGGAGGTGCAATTGTATTGATGAAAATTGCAATTGAATCAGGTAACCAAATCCAGGTTTTTTTACATCCACCTTCACATCCCCTCCAACTATCAAACATTTCTTTGTGGGTTTGATTGTCTGTGCTGAGTATATAAGTTTCTCCAAATTTTCCATACTCAACACAATGAACAATTCCTTCCGCTACATCATCCACAAAAATATGTGCTAACTTTGCGTTCGGTGTCCATAGGATTGGAGGTAGAATTTTTCGTACATACATTTTTGTCAAATAGCCGATCTCTGAATGGTCACCAGGGCCAAAAACGCTGGCAGGGCAATTAATAATGATTGGTGCACCTTGTCTCTGTAATTCGACTGCAATTTCATGTGCTTTTGATTTTGTTTCTTCATAAGATGTTAGTGGAGGATACTGTCTGACATAAGTTTCATCAGCAATAATTTCCCCCGTCCTTCCGAAGGCGAGAACCGTGGATGTATAAATAATTTTGGGTATACCAAGTTCTACTGCCAGATTCAATGTATTTCTGGTTCCTTCAACATTAATTTTGTACATCAATTCTCGATGTTTTTTGGAAATGCCAAATTGATACCAGGCAGCATTATGAATGACAACATCTACTCCAGACATGGGAATTCGCATGGATTCTTTGTTGGTAATATCTCCCTGGACAAGATGAGCACCTAATGTTTGAATCTCCTTGGATTCATCACTACCTGGATTGCGCACCAATGCAGTAACCTCCCAACCGCGGTCTAATAATCGTTGAGTTAATGGTCTGCCAATAAACCCTGTACCACCCGTTAAAAAGATTTTCATAGAACCCTCCCTGAAAAACCCAAGGTTCTGTCATGTAAGTTTCTTTATTTCTATCTCATGCAGGATAGATCTTGTATCGGTTGAGAAATCAATGATGGTGATTGCTTGGGATATTAACTATTTTTATTATAGCGAGTTTTGATCGATTCAACAAACTTAATTTATCCTTTCATCCCATCGATCAATTTTCCATGTTGGCAGCTTGTTTGAGCATGTTTTCGCTTTTTTTCTCGAAAAAATTACTATTTGTTCTTCCTGCCAATTTTCACATACGTGTGCCCTGACAGAACTCTTACTTCGGGATGAGATTGTGCAAATGATTTAATCCAATCCACGTGTGTACCAATCACCATGCGATTCAGCCATCCAGGTGTCAGATCAAATTCTGCGTTTGTCGGAATGGCATCACCCGCCTGAAAAAGCCACCCCAAACCATCCTGGATTGCCACACCACAATGACCGGAGGTATGGCCAAAGAGTGGAATGAGATTCATCCTTGGTTTGAAGGGAAGGGGAATGGCATCAAATTCGAACCACATTTCGGTACAATGATCATATGTTACCCAATTGGGTTCATGTGTGAAATCCGCTTTGTCATACGCATATCGTTCCAGCCAGGTATTCGGTTTTAACATAGCTGCAAATTCTTTCTGATGCAAATGTACCTGTGCCCAGGGAAAATCCGGTAATCCGCCAGCGTGATCAAAATGGAGATGGGTCTGGATAATGTGTTTCACTTTGGTTGGTGAAATTCCCATTGATTCCAACTGGCGAAAAGCGGTCGAATTCGGAGCATATGGGACGCGGAAAATCCGACGAAACATCCTCACGAGCCGGGTAGGTGATTCATGATCATGCAGTCCTAAACCTGTATCTACCAGAACCAGTCCCTGATCGGTTTCTACCAGGAGTGCTAAGTTGCCCACCTTCCAATTTAACAATCTGGGTCTCATGGGTGCACAGTTAATATACTGAATTGACATAATTACTCCTATTCGATGGATCCATTAAAATTATCTACTCATTAATTAAAAATGCCCATCGATTATGATGAGCATTTTTGTTTTTCAATGATTGATAACCTAATGGCGACTTCCCTGGATCAATTCCATGATTTCGCTATGTCCGGTGTAGATGCGTACCAGTTTGCCGTCCTGGATCAGGAGAACCCGATCGACAAATTCCACCATGCGTAGATCGTGGGTGACCATGATGCCAGCTCGTTTCTGCTCGTGGATCAGACCAGCGAATGTTTCGACGACCTGATAGGCACGTTCGGTATCCAGGCTGGCGGTGGGCTCATCTGCCAGCACCAGGCTGGGATTGTGGATCAGCGCTCGGGCAATAGCAACCCGTTGTTGCTGCCCGCCGGACATTTGTCCGGGCAGGTTGTGCATTCGTTCAGCCAATCCCAGGCGCGCCAGCAGTTCCCTTGCCCGTAGTTTTCCGGTTTTATTCAGCTTGTTGTTGAGACGTAGCATCAATTCCACGTTCTCGACGGCGGTCAGATAAGGCACCAGATTATTCGCCTGGAAGGTGAAGCCGATTTTTTCGCGACGCATAGCGACACGATCGATGTCATTCATGCCAGCCAGATCCTGCCCATCCAATACCACCTTACCTGATGTGGGTTGGAGTAAGGCTGCCAGGATGGACAGCATGGTGGTTTTTCCCGAACCACTGGGACCAACCAGGGCAACGAATTCACCGGCAGCTACCTGTAAAGACACATCATCCACTGCCTGAATAGTCCCGGATTCACTCTGATATGTTTTAATAACGGATTGCGTTTCGAGTGCGTACGTTGTCATGATGATAACCCCAATGCTTTCAGTGGTTCAATCCGCACGGCATACCGTATGGATACCAATCCACCCAATGGGCCGATCAACAGTAAGGCGATGATCGCAATCAGAGATGTGGTGCCATTGAATACAATCGGAACCGTTGGTGGGAAGAAGAGTGAGAAGGAGAACGTCAGCAGTGATCCTATCAAAACCCCAATGACTGTAATGACAATGATTTGAATGATCGAAGAAAATGCGACCACCGGATTGGCTGCCCCGATTGCTTTCAGCACACCAATCTGCGCTACTTTTTGCAGAATCTGGATCTGGAAGAAACCACCAATCACCAGAATACCGATGAAGAGCGTGAAACCACCCTGGGTATTGAGCGTGCTTTGTTGGGCGGAGTACCCCGGAAGTGCTTGAATGGCTTTGGTGAGTGTGGCAGATTCAATATTGCTCACCTGCGACACCAGGCGTTGGCTGACCTGTTCCAGTTGGGCTGGATCCTGCAGTTTGACCAGGATCACATTGCCCACCGAAGTGAGACTGTTGACTTCAGCTTCCGATTTAGACCGGATCCGATCCCAGGTGAAGAAGGGGACGAAGATGGAAGGTTGCAATTGAAATTGTTGACCCTCTGAAATACCCACGATACGCAGATCAAAGAATTCATCCCGGGTACCCTGGGTGGTACGCACGGTAAGTGTATCTCCGACAGCTAAACTGCTGCGTATAGCTGTATTCCGGTCGATAATTGCTTCAGAAGCCAGGTCTGTACTGAGTTGTTGACCTTCCAATACCGAAGGTTCGCCTGACCTACCAGGTTCAACTCCCAGCATAGCGACTTTGAGTGGCTCGACATCACCCGGAAGGATCAGGGATGCGCTGGATGTGCCGATCATGGCAGCATCTGCAACACCATCCACACGGCGCACGGCTGCCAATCGATCACGACCCAGACGGCTGGCAGCGATGACATTATCTGATTTTGCCTGGAATATGATCAAATCAGCATCCAGCTTGGAAAGATATTCGCGGTTGCCATTGCCCAATCCTTCTCCCAATGCTGCAATAAACAGCACCAGCAGGGTGATCAGGGCAATTACCAGGCTAACCAGCAGGAAACGACCCCGATTGCGCCATACTTCTTTGACTGCCAGGTAACTTGCGATGGAAAAAGTTTGTCTCATTAACATTTCCTTTGCATTAAGGTAAGAATTGAACGGCAGCGGTCATCCCCCAGCGCATTTGTGGATCCATTTGATCCAGTGCAATGGTAGCTGTGTATGTTGTATCGCCACGTTTTTCTTCATACACCATATCGATGTGGGAAACCTGGCCACTGAAGGTTTGCTCCGGGAGTGCATCCAGAATAACTTCCACTTTTTGGCCGACCTGAACATTGACCACATTGATTTCAGTGAGATTGTCGGTTTTGATTTCCCAATTGCCAAAATCAGCTAATGTCATCATCGACACACCAGCATTGATACGGTCACCGGGTTGAAAATTAATTTTGGCCACTGTGCCGGTGACAGTCGATTTCAATTCGTGTTGATCGATCACATTTTGGGCGGTGAGCATGGCGGTCATGGCGGTAGTTACCCGTGTTTCAGCAGCCTGTAAGCGTGCAGGATCGATTCCATTACCTTTTTCCAGGGTTACTAATTTTTCCTGGGCTAACTCCAGCGTTTTTAGAGCAAGATCTAACTTTAGCTGATTTTCTTCACTCTCATCAGCATCAAATTCATCCTGGGCTTCATCCAGCAAGGTCTGTGCAGTGAATACGTCCAATTTAAGTTGTGCCAGATTGAATGCTGCATTCTTTTTGATTTCATCTACAGCGATTTTAGCATTCTGCACTTCCAATTGACTTTGTGAAAACGCCACCATTGCTTCGTAGGGGACATCCAATTTGGCAATCACCTGACCGGCTTCAACGGTATCGCCTTCCTTTACCAAAACTTCAATGACTTGGCCAGGTACAGAAAATGAAATATCCAGATAATTGGCAGGCATTAATCGCCCTTCTGTAATCAAATAATTGGGTTGTGGTGTTGTGTTGGCCACCACCGGTTCTTCTGTCTTTGGACTACACCCTGCTAAAACCAGGGCTACTGCGGATAATAATACAAATATTACAGATAATTTCTTCATTCTTTATTCTCCTCTTCGTTTTGAATTCCTGGCCCTACCGGACCTTCAAATGGCTGATCCCAACTGGACGAAAGCACCCCGCTCAGCAACAGGTCCAATGGGGGATGATCCGCGATGTGATCATAGTAATAAGGCAACAAAATTTGCCCGGATTTGCTGATGATAAAAGTCCCGGACATTTGCATGGCATCCTGTCCTTCTGGTGGAGTCTCCACCTGGTAGCCTTTCTTGCGAGCCCTGGATATTGCTGACCATACCTTTGGATTGAGGAATGTTTGGAATAAATTTCCTCTTTCCAATCCATAGGCTTCATAGGCTTTTCGTTCCGGGTCACACAACATCAATAATCCTGGGGCAAATTTCTCGGCAAACAAGGCTGTTGTTTCGGGTGTGCCCTGGTTGATGATTGCCAGCGACAATCCGGCTTTTTCGATTTTTTCGTGCCCTTGCACCAATTCATCCAGCATTTCCTTGCATTGCGTACATCCGAAATGACGGGTGAATGCCAATAACAAGGGTTTTTCCTGCCAGAGAGTGGAAAGTTTCACAGGTTTTCCTTCCACATCCAGTAGCTCGGCATCCGGGGCATTACGATAAAAGTTTAGATGATTTTTCTTGGCCATACGTCTCCTGTTAATTTTGATATGGTAATTTTAATCTCGTTTTAGTCAGATGTAATAAGAATGTATAATGTTTGTAGAACTAAAATCTTTCTTTTTCAGCTGATAGACTGTACAATTTTAATACCAATGAATGTTAGAAATTTTTTATATCAGTAAATTGAGATCATTAATTTATTTAGTGAAAGCGGGAGGAAAAAATGCCAAAAGTATCAATCAACACACCAGCTCCAGATTTTACACTGGAGGATTATGAGGGGAAAACAGTTCGCTTATCGGATTTCAAAGGAAAATCGAACGTGATATTGATTTTCAATCGCACCTTCACCTGACCATTCTGCCAGGCGCACATGGCGCAGTTGCGTCAAGATTATCAAGAATTTATCAATCGACAGGCAGTCCTTCTGGTTTTGGGGCCAGAAAACGCAGATTCATTCAAAAAGTATTTCGAAAAAAATGATTTACCCTTTGTTGGGTTACCGGATCCCAAAGCCAGCGTGCTCAAGCTGTACGGGCAGGAAGTCAATCTGTTCAAGTTGGGTCGTATGCCTGCACAGGTCATTGTAGATAAAGAAGGCATGGCCCGCTTTGTGCATTATGGGCATGCAATGTCTGATATCCCTGAAAATGTTGAGTTGTTGGAATTGCTGGATGAACTAAATCAATAATCATTCGGGTGTTATTGGCGGTTACGACCGCTAACAACACCCGCAAGCTTTGATTAAAGAAAAATATTATTGTTAATAAATTGAGGTGATGATGAATTTCCTGTTGATTTTAAAAATGATTGCTGCCGTGCTCACCATTGCAACAGGTTTGCTGGCACTGATCAAACCCTCTGCTGTCCCCGGTTTTACCGGATTATCCTACAAAGGTCCACGTGGAATTTCTGAGATCCGATCGATCTTTGGTGGGTTGTTCATTGCGTTGGGAGCAGCACCTTTTTTCCTGGGGGAAACGGCCTACCAAATGTTAGGAATTGCCTACCTCGCCATTGCAGTTGTTCGACTGTTCTCGATCTTGTTTGATAAATCTAAGGAACAATCGAATCTGATCAGTCTGGGAATAGAAGTAGTTTTGGGAATTATTCTGATATTTTGATCAGCAATTTAAGATAAATTTTTCCAAATCATAATAATTTTGGTTAAAACGAAAATTTAAAAAAACATCCCACTCCTAAGGCATAGGGTTGTGGGATGTTTTTGTATTCAATTGTTCGTTATTTTACACCGGTGCTAATGTTCCGGAAAAAATTAACCAGGCCAGGGTGGTTTTGGCGAGCAAACTTAAGATGATATAAACGCGTTCCCCATACATATAGTCTTTCCAGGGTCCCACTTTTTTGTATTGCAGGATCATGTTGATGGCGAAAATATTGAAGAAAACAAACAGCGTAGGAACGATGGCATACACAAAGGCGGGTGGTTTGGCATCGCCGGATTGAACCGCACCCAGGAAGTACATCAGGATCACAATCCAGGGGATGATACCCGCAATGCTTCCATAAATGAAGGCTGACCAATTGGTCTTTTTGGTATATTGATTGTGATATTCCATCATGATCCCGAACAGGTTCATCATCGCATTCAGACCAAAGATCAAAATCAACGCGCCCAGATCCCACAGCCCGATCAGCATGCCGATTAGCACAATCATCCAGGAGGAACTCAAGGCATATTCATAGAAACGGATCGGGTTCATGCCTTTCTTGAGATTTTCAACATAGCTTTTGTATCCGATTGTGGATAAATAGAAATGCGCCACAGCTGAGATCAACAGGAAAACGGCTACAGCTGGACCAAATCGCAGATCTAAAAATAACTGCGTGTTCGGTTTCAACGACATGGTGGTCATATCAAAATTTAAGTAGTTGGTGAAGATCGGGTATGTCGTTTTATTGCTGACCACGATCATGAACACACCCTGAATGAGATGCAAAAATCCCATGATCAGGTTGAACCGCCGCAGTCCTTTGAACTTCTTTTCCATGGCGGCTGTCGATACTTTGTTTTCTTTCTTTTCTTTTTCCATTGCTTTCACTCCCTTTAATATTGATTATTTAAAATTTTGATTGCCTTACAACAACCAGCGGGCGATAAAGAAACTCGCCAGGCTGACCAGTAAACTCAATACAGTGCCCCAGATCATATCCACCACTGTCACGATGATAGGCCAGTCCTTAATGGTTGCCAGGTTGGTGAGGTCATAGGTGGCATAAGTGATCAGCCCAAATAAAGCCGCCCGAATTAGAGTCATCTGCAACGATCCTTCTTTCACCCCCGGCACGACCACAAACACCAGGATCCCCAGGATGAACAGCAGATAGAAAATAATCGCTGCCAGCCAGTTGGTGGGACCCATCAGGAAACCCAGATACTTGGCATAAAAAGTTCGCGCTACCAATCCTAACCAGAGCATGTCGATCGCAAAAAATACCAGTAAGGTGGCAAAATAAAGTTTTATGTAAGTAACCATCGCTCTCCCTTTCTATTCATTATCCCTCTTTTTGATTATTTTCAAGAAAAAATTGGGATTGAGTTTTAATTTGTTCGCGTTGTTTTTCCGGCATACGTGCCAGTGTGCGGTAGGGCATGGCCATACGAGGATTGGATTTGAGCCGCTCCTCATTTTCCATCAGAAAATTCCAGTACAGGTAGTTGAAAGGGCAGGCCTGCTCTCCCAGCTTGATTTTTGGGTCATACGAGCAGTTCTGGCAGTAATCCGACATGCGCTGGATGTAGGCACCGGACGCAGCATACGGTTTGGAGCCAACGACGCCACCATCGGCATACAACGCCATCCCGAGGGTGTTGGGCATTTCGACCCATTCGTAGGCATCGGCATAGACTGAGAGGTACCAGTTATCCACGGCCACCGGATCGATACCGCTCAGCAGGGCAAAGTTGCCGGTCAGCATCAGGCGCTGGATGTGATGCGCATAGGCTGTACGACGGGTGGCATTAATCGCTTCATGCAGGCAGCGCATTTCGGTTTCAGCACTCCAATAAAAGTCCGGCAGGGGACGGGTTGCCTGAAAATAATTGCTGCTGCGATAACCCGGCATTTTCAACCAGTAGACACCGCGCATGAACTCGCGCCAGCCTAAGATCTGGCGGATGAAACCCTCCACGGCAGTCAGCCCGGCGGTTCCATCCCGGTAAGCCAGCAATGCCGCCTCACACACCTCGCGTGGACTCAACAAACCGAGATTGATATAGGGGGAGAGGGTCGAGTGGAACAGGCTATCCTCGCCCAGCTGCATCGCATCCTGGTAATCGCCGAAGGAGGGCAGGTTGTAATGGATGAAATCCTCCAAAGCAGCCAGTGCGTCCTGACGGGTAACCGCCCAACCAAATGAACCCAGCTCGCCAAAATGATCTGGGAAGCGATCCCTGACCAATTCGATCACCGATTGGGTGATCGCGTCAGGTTGGAACCGTCTCCAGGCAGGAAGCGTCACACCTTTTGGAATAGTTTTGCGATTCTCACGATCATAGTTCCACTGGCCACCCACAGGTAGCTCGCCGTCCATCAGCCAGCCGGTTTTGCGCCGCAGCATGCGATAGAAATACTCCATGCGCAGTTCTTTGCGATCCTTAGCCCAGGCTGCAAATATCTCCCGGGAGCAGAAGAAACGCGTATCCTCACGGATTTCTAACGGGATGCCCAGTTTCTGCTGCCAGCCTTGCATCTGTCGCCACAGGTTCCAGTTGGAGGATTCGGTGACGATGATCCGATCGACTGCATACCTGTTTACGGCTTTCAATAGTTCCTGGTGGAATGAGCCGTTGTTACCAGCCTGATCCTGCGCTACATAATCCACCCGGTAACCCACGTCCCGCAGTTCCTGCGCAAAATGACGCATGGCAGAGAACACCAGCACCAGTTTCTGCTGGTGATAGCGCACCCGGCTGGTGCGTTGGTACACTTCCAGCATCAGGATGATATCCTCACCTGGATTGGTATCCCGCAAAGAGGAGATCTCCCGGCTGAGTTGATCGCCCAGGATCAGGCGTAATTTGGGCACGGTGTCGCTTTAGCCTTTGACGCGCAGGGTGGAACGCCCACCATCCACGCTGAAGATCTGCCCGGTGATCCAGCTGGATTCTTCAGAGATCAGGAAAGCCGTCAGAGAGGCAATGTCGGCTGGAGTACCCAGGCGTGGCAGCGGATGCATGCCAGCGATGGCTGCCTGCATTTGCTCACTGCTGGCAACCTTATCACCCAGGGGTGTTTGAGTGAGAGAAGGGGCAATGGCATTCACCCGAATTTTAGGTGCCAGTTCGGCTGCCAGCGATATGGTTAAACCGGAGACGGCAGCTTTGGCCATCCCGATCGAGGCATGCAAGGCGAATCCCTGAATGGCAGCAATACTCGAATACAACACCACAGACGCGTTTTCCGATTTCTTCAAAGCCGGCAGAGCTGCCTGAATGGCTCTGGCAGCCCCGATGGCATTTACCTGAAAATCTTTCATAAAATCGTGTTCGCCCAGGCGCGAAAAACTACGCAGGTTGATGGTGCCAATGGCATACACCAGCCCATCCAGCACATCGCCAGCTTCCTGTGTGACGCGTTCGAATAAGCTGTCATCGGTTACATCGCCAACCGTGTAGGTGGCACCTAATTCTGCGGCTACCTGGACGAGTTTGCCCTCATCGCGACCCACCAGATGCAGGTCGTAACCGCGTTCACGCAGCAACCTGCCCGTCATCGAGCCAATCCCGCCCGAGCCACCATAGATCAAAACTTTTTTAGCCATAATCCCTCTCTTGTTCCGGAAGTCAGGAAAATAAAATCAACCCGGCACAAACTCCAACAACACCCAGCGATGATCATCCGGATAATATGCCAGACGAACATAGCCAGTATCCCCAAAAGAGATCACAAATCCCTGCTGGTTGACCGTGGGGATTGCGCCCCTCATAGTCTGTAAAGC
>JAHYJK010000119.1 GCA_019429225.1 Anaerolineaceae bacterium | reverse complement strand
CCAATGTTGGTTTACCCCACGGAGTTTTAGGTCCTGGCATACCAACAGGTGAACGACCTTCACCACCACCATGTGGATGGTCCCTTGGTGACATCGCAGTTCCACGAACAGATGGGCGGATACCAAGATGGCGTTTGCGGCCAGCCTTCCCCAATTTGATATTCTTATGGTCCAGGTTTCCTACCTGACCGACGGTTGCATAGCAACTTTGTCGAACCAATCGAACCTCACCTGAGGGTAAACGAACCTGAGCAAAATCGCCTTCTTTTGCCAATAACTGAGCTGCAGCACCTGCAGATCTAACCATCTGACCACCACGTCCTTCTTTGAGTTCAACATTGTGAAT
This sequence comes from Anaerolineaceae bacterium, assembly GCA_019429225.1. Taxonomy (GTDB): domain Bacteria; phylum Chloroflexota; class Anaerolineae; order Anaerolineales; family Anaerolineaceae; genus UBA6170. Next base: position 10,846 of record JAHYJK010000119.1, on the reverse strand, counting down.
CATTGTTCCCAAAGGAATGCGTGAAATGGGCAAGCTATTACCAGGACGAATATCTGCTTCTGATCCTGAAACAATGGTATCGCCAACTTTCAACCCAACCGGTGCTAAGATATAGCGTTTCTCACCATCAACGTAATTCAGAAGAGCGATACGAGCAGTACGGTTAGGATCATATTCGATAGCGCTGACGTTAGCAGGAATGTTGCGTTTATCACGTTTGAAGTCTATCAAACGAATATATCGTCTATGCCCACCACCACGGTGTCGAACGGTGATACGACCGTATGAGTTACGCCCTGAATTAGCTTTACGAATAACAATTAATGAGCGTTCAGGTTTTGATTTGGTGATTTCTTCGAAGCCGTACCCGGTCATATTTCGTTGACCAGGGGTTACTGGTTTATAAATCTTGATAGCCATTATTCAACCCCTTCAAAAATCGCAATACTGTCTTCTGGTGCAAGTGTGACAATTGCTTTTTTGTAACTAGGGTTGCGGACTGCTAACCTTCTGCTACGAGCTCTTCGGGTGCGTTTTGCTGGAACATTGATAATATTCACTTTCACAACTTTCACATCAAAGATCTGCTCAACTGCATCTTTCACCATCGAGCGGGTTGATTCACCAGCTACTTCAAAGACGTATTGATGTAATTTGTTTACCTGGTAATTGGTTTTCTCAGTCACCAAAGGACGGCGGAGAACTTCATAAATTGATGTCATAATTTACTCCTACCTACCCTAGAAAACTTTCTACCAAACTCAGAGAAGCCAATGGACATACCACTTTTTGGTACTTCAACAAATCGCGGATATTGATGTAATTGGCTAAAAGAACTTTTGTTCCAGGCAGGTTACTGCTTGTGCGAATAACTTCTTCAAAAGCTGCTTTTTCCGGAATGAGAACCAATGCGGTTTCCTGACCAACCAGGTTGTTCAGAACACCAGCCATCACACGGGTTTTGGCTTCCGGTAATATCAAATCATCAATAATCACAATTGCATTCTCTGATGCTTTAACGGACAGTGCGGAACGCAGAGCGGCACGACGCATTTTGCGCGGCATTGCCTGAGCGTACGAACGTGGATGGGGAGTATGGATGCGGCCACCGCCTTTCCACTGCGCAGCACGAATGGAACCCTGACGGGCACGGCCTGTGCCTTTTTGACGCCATGGTTTACGACCACCACCAGCAACTTCATTTCGAGTTTTGGTGTCACTTGTACCAAGCCTTGCGTTTGCCATCTGGCGTTGGAAAGCCTGGTGCATTAAATCAACGTTGATTGGGGCTTCAAAAATTGCGGGTGATAACTCCACAGTTTTTACTTTTTTACCCTCAATGTTTAAGACATCTACTTTCATAGTCTCTCAGCTCCCTTAGTTCTTTCGTGCCTCTTTAACCAGCACCACCCCACCTCGTGGTCCAGGCACTGATCCGCGCACACCTATCAGGTTGCGTTCTGCGTCTAACAGAACAACCTTCAAGTTTTGCGACGTAACCCGCTCATCGCCCATATGACCGGGACCGCGCGAGCCTTTATAGACACGACCTGGAGTCGTACCCGCACCGCGAGATCCTGGTGCGCGATGTCGATCCGATTGACCATGAGTCTTGGGACCACCTCGGAAATGGTAACGTTTCACAGCACCTGCAAAACCTTTACCCTTAGAGGTACCGACTACATCAACAAACTCACCAACTGTAAAGACATCCACAGACAATTTATCGCCTTCATTTACCGCAGGGGTTTTAACGCGAAATTCGCGCAAGAACTTGAGAGGAGGTAAATTCAGGTTATTGCGCTTTAAGTGCCCTTTTTGTCCGTTGGTCAAGCGTTTTGGTTTTGCCTCACCGTAACCTAATTGTACAGCAGTGTAGCCATCACGTTCTTCTGTACGTACCTGGGTTACATAGCAAGGCCCAGCTTCGATAACAGTTACCGGCACGGCGGCACCGTTTTCATCGAAAATCTGGGTCATACCGATTTTCTTGCCAATTAGCCCTTTCAACATATCAGTTTTCTCCTTGTTTTATAAATTGCCAGGACTGTCAGCTTGGGCTAAGCTGCATCATCCCCGTATGCTGGGCAGTAAGTTGTTCGCTGCAAGACTCCGCATCTTTTCCAGTCCGCGCACGAGACTACTCTTACTCAGCCTAAGTGAAGCAGGTTTCGAGAAACCCGCAACCTTTTAAATATATCATAATTCTTACATTTTGAGAAGGATAGCGATTGCCATCCTTCTCGGTTTTGTTGCTAATTTAAAGTGCTGATAGAAACGTACTAAATCTTTATTTCAATATCAACGCCAGCGGGTAAATTTAATCGCATTAACATATCAATTGTTTTTGAATCCGGTTCCAGAACATCGATCAGACGATTATGTGTCCGAATTTCGAAATGTTCATGGGAATCTTTATCAATGAAAGTTGAACGACGCACAGTGAATCGTTCTTTTTTGGTTGGAAGTGGAACGGGTCCCACAACTTTTGCACCAGATCGTTCAGCGGTATCGACAATGCGTTTTGCTGATTGATCAAGAACTCGATGATCATATGCTTTAAGACGAATACGTATACGTTGTTTAGCCATTTAACACCTACTGAAGAATCTTAGTGATCACGCCAGCGCCTACTGTCAGGCCGCCTTCGCGAATTGCAAATTTTGAACCCTGTTCCAATGCCACCGGGACGATCAGTTCGACCATCATGTTGACATTGTCACCAGGCATTACCATTTCTACGCCTTCGGGTAACGTGATCGAGCCAGTTACATCCATGGTGCGGATGTAGAACTGTGGTCGGTATCCCGGGAAGAATGGTTTGTGTCGTCCACCTTCATCGCGGCGTAAGACGTATACTTCGGCCATGAATTTGGTGTGCGGGGTGATGCTACCAGGTTTGGCAATGACCATTCCACGTTCCACATCATCTCGGTTGATACCGCGTAATAATAAGCCCAGGTTGTCGCCTGCCATACCCTGATCTAACAGTTTGTGGAACATTTCTACACCGGTACAAACCGAGTTCATGCTCTTCTCGCGTAAACCTACGATTTCTACAGGTTCGCCCACTTTGATCAAGCCACGATCGACACGACCGGTCACCACGGTGCCACGACCTTTGATCGAGAAGACGTCTTCCACCGGCATCATGAAGGGTTTGTCAATATCACGGTCTGGCTGGGGAATGTAGCTGTCGACCACATCCAATAACTCACGGATACTGTCATATTCGGGTGCCATCGGGTCGGTTGAGGTGCTTTCCAAGGCTTTCAAGGCTGAGCCTTTGACAATCGGGGTCTCATCGCCCGGGAAGCCATACTCGCTCAACATTTCCTGTAGCTCTAACTCTACCAGTTCGATCAATTCAGGATCATCCATCTGGTCGGTTTTGTTCAGGTATACGACGATGCTGGGCACTTCCACCTGGCGTGCTAATAACACATGTTCGCGTGTCTGTGGCATCGGACCATCAGGCGCTGCTACCACCAGGATCGCGCCATCTATCTGCGCCGCACCGGTGATCATGTTTTTGATGTAGTCACGGTGACCAGGCATGTCCACGTGCGCATAGTGTCGTTTTGCGGTCTGGTATTCTACGTGTGCAATGTTGATGGTGATTCCACGTGCTTTTTCTTCCGGTGCATTGTCGATCTGGTCGTATGCCCGGTATTCACCAAATCCCATTAACTGACTGACCTTGGTGATCGCTGCTGTCAGCGTGGTCTTTCCATGGTCAATATGTCCCATTGTTCCCACATTCAGGTGGGGTTTACTGCGATCAAATTTTTCTTTCGCCATTCTATCACTCCTCGAATTTACTAATTCTAATTGTCGATGTGTTTTTCCGGCAAAAAGAGCCCTCAATGGGACTTGAACCCATGACCTCGCCCTTACCAAGGGCGTGCTCTACCAACTGAGCTATGAGGGCTTGCCGTTCCTGTCGTACTCCCTTTTTTGAGAGATCTTCGGCCAGAAAAAGACTAGTGGGCAGTGAAGGATTCGAACCTACGAAGTCGTTGACAGCTGATTTACAGTCAGCCCCCTTTGGCCACTTGGGTAACTGCCCATTCTTTTCCCCGAACCGTTGCCGGTTCGTAAGCAGGATTGTTCGAATCAATCCCACTCACCAACCTGCAACTGAGCCGACGATGGGACTTGAACCCATAACCTACTCATTACAAGTGAGTTGCTCTGCCGTATTGAGCTACGTCGGCAAGTAAATTGTTAAGTTTCAAGCCTTAAGGCGCGTAAGATTATACCAGTACAATGCCAGCAAGGCAAGGATTTTATGCCGGTCGCAGAGTCTATCAGAAACCAGTATCAGAGTCAAGGATTCATTTTAACAAATTAAACTTTTGACTCTTACTTTCCGCAATTCACCTTCCTCAAGTATAATCAGAACGAAAGGGATCGCTACTTATGGAAATTATCTGGTTTGGACACTCGTGTTTTAAATTGAACGAACGGAATTTGGCTACTGTTATCACTGATCCATATGATGCTCGGGCTACCGGACATTCGCCTTTGAGCATTCCAGGAGAGATTGTCACTATCAGCCATAATAAACCTGGACACAATCATGTCGCTGCCGTCAAAGGTGATCCTTTTGTTATTTCCGGTCCTGGTGAGTACGAAATTGGCGGCGTTTTTGTCACCGGTCTTCAAACCAATGGTCATACCAACCCAATTGAAATGGATGAGCGCAACACTATGTATGTTTATGATTTTGATGGTATTAAAGTTGCCCACCTGGGTGGGATCGATCGCCTACCTAATCAAAATGAAGTGGAAGAACTGGGAAACGTTCATGTCATGCTGGTTCCCATTGGTGGCAATAGCACTCTGAATGCAGTTCAGGCTGCTGAGATTGTAAATTTAATCGAACCCAATATTGTGATTCCCATGCATTATATGACCGAATCATCGATCATTAAACTTGAACCGCTCAATAAATTCATGAAAGAAATGGGCTTATCCAATATCGAGCCCTTGAATTCATTCAAAGTCACCAGCCCACGCAATTTACCTGAGGAAACCCAGGTAGTGGTCCTGGAAGCCATGAATCAATAAGAGGTGATTAACGTGTCGGTAAAACTGATTATGACCTGGGATATCTTGCCTGAACACGAACAGGAATATTTTGAATTTGTCGTACGCGAATTCATCCCTGGTGTACAGCGCCTGGGTTTGGACTTGCAGGACGCCTGGGCTACCGTCTATGGGGAACATCCCCAGATTCTGGTAGGCGCCACCTTTCCGCCCACCATCCATCCCAATACAATAATGAATTCTCCGGAGTGGATCAGTTTACATAATCAACTCATGGACTACATTGAAAATTACACGCAGAAGCTTGTCAATCCACAGGGTGGATTTCAGTTCTAATATTTCCATTCATTCATGATCAGTCAACCACTCCTGGAATGGTATGCCAGATATGCTCGCCAATTACCCTGGCGTGATCATCCTGACCCATATGCCATCTGGATTTCTGAAATTATGCTGCAACAAACACGGGTGGAAACAGTCATTGATTATTTCGCCAATTGGATGCAGGCATTTCCTGATATTGAAACCTTAGCCAATTCATCGGAACAGGATGTTCTCAGACAATGGGAAGGTTTGGGATATTATTCCCGCGCCCGTAACATCCATAAGGCCGCCCGGATTTTGCAAAGTGAATATGATGGTCGTTTACCAGCCGACCCGCAAACACTGCTAAAACTTCCTGGCATCGGGCGTTATACCGCAGCAGCCATCACATCCATTGCCTTTGGGATGGATCAGGCAGCCCTGGATGGTAATATTCGTCGCATCCTTTCGCGCATTTTTGATATATCTTTACCCATACGCACACCGGCTGCAGAAAAGTTATTCTGGCAGCTGGCAGAAGAAAATTTACCTGCCGGACAGGCAGGTGATTACAATCAAGCATTAATGGATTTGGGAGCCACCATCTGCCTGCCTGGAAAGCCAAGATGCCTGCTCTGTCCCTTACAGCAGCATTGCCTGGCTTTTGAACGTGGCGTGCAGGAACAACGCCCTGTGATCCCGCAAAAGAAACCTATTCCTCATTATATTGTTACGGCAGCCATCCTGGAGCGTAATCAGCGTTTCCTGTTAGCGCAACGCCCGGCCAATGGTCTCCTCGGTGGGTTATGGGAATTTCCCGGTGGAAAACAGGAAGAAAACGAGACATTACCTGTAGCCTTACAACGCGAGATTATGGAAGAATTGGGGTGTGAAGTCTCCGTGGGAGCACATTTCGGCGAGTACCAGCATGCTTACACCCATTTTCGGGTTACGTTGCATGCTTTCATTTGTTCGATAATAAATGGTGAACCACAACCCATCGAAGCATCACAACTTGCCTGGGTACGAGCAGAGCAACTTTCTGATTATCCAATGGGTAAAATTGACCGGCAGATTGCTGAACAATTGCGAAAAAACGCTGATAAATCATTATAATAATTTTAATGAGAGATTTTTCTTTAGATCGTGCGAAAATGGTCCGCGATCAGATTGAACGACGGGGCATAAAACATCCTGGGGTCCTGGCAGCTATGCGTGAAATCCCCCGGCATCTTTTCGTGTCCATGGAATACCAGAGTGAAGCCTATGCGGATCATCCACTTCCGATTGGCTTTGGTCAGACAATCTCACAACCTTACATCGTTGCTTTGATGACGGAACTTATCCAACCGGACCCTCAGGATTGCGTGCTGGAGATTGGTACGGGTTCCGGATATCAGGCAGCCATTCTCAGCCGATTGGTCAAACAGGTGCATAGCATCGACCGCCATGCAGGATTGGTGAAAAGTGCCCAACGGGTTGCTGATCAACTTGAGCTGACCAATATTCAATTTCATGTTGGGGATGGCAGTTTGGGATTACCCGAGCATGGGCCTTATGATGCCATCCTGATCACCGCAGCAGCCCCACAGATTCCCAAACCAATCCTAACCCAATTGAAAGTAGGCGGAAGACTGGTTTTGCCGGTCGGCGAACGCTGGCAACAGAAGCTTGAACGCTGGGTCAGGACGGCTGATGAGTCCTTCGATCACGATCAGGATATCCCGGTGAGTTTTGTGCCATTATTAGGAGAATACGGTTGGTCTGAATCGGATTGGTAACTGTTAGTGAACTTTGAGTACTTTCACCTGTACGTTGTCTTCACCCACCATATTTTTCAAGCGCCGCATCAATTCTGGACAATAACCGGTTGTATCATTGGGAAACTCCAAATCGGTTCGCCTGCCATTTTCAAAAATCATCAGGCCAAATTTATCTTTGCCCGGGTAGGATCGCAACAAACCGACCACACGTTTAATCCGCATCAAACCGCGATCGGATTCATTTAAGTTAGCCCGCAGAATGACTGTCATCATTCTGAATTCATCTTTGTTGGGATCCCGTAATTCGAATACCCGGTCTAATGGGGGAATTACAATCGGGACTTTCTTTGGGCTTGCAGAAATTTCATGAGCAAGATCCTGACTAACATTTTTAGTCTTTGGCATAAATAAACGCCCTTGCAAGTCATTCATATCTGGTTCTTGAGTGATTTCTTGTTTCACATCCGGATTGATGTCCGGAGTAATCTTGATAGACTGTTCATCTTTCTCTGGCAGGGATATTTCTTCAGGGGATTTCTGCATCACCGATTCTAGCGGTGGATCATCCTGATTTTCTTTTTCTTCTACAATCTCCACAACATTTTCAAAATTCTCAAAGAAGGTTGGGTCAAAAAATGGATCCATGGAGTCATCAATTTCTTCCACCTGGTTAAACTCATCCATTGCAAACACATCACCGGGCAGAATTTCCTGTTCTTCTTCCGCTGGAAGATCATCGCCACCGAATTCAATATCATAACGATAACTCAGATCGACAACTTCCATTTCCTCTATTATTTCGTTATTCTGCCCCTGATCCAGGACCGAAGATAACTCGTCATTCGATACGGATCGAATGGCATCTGCCAGAATTTTGGGGTCTCCATTTGCGCTATCCACTTTTCCATCAATGACCAGGATCCGATCTGTTTCAATTAAATCCCGATTGGCTTTCCAGACACTGGGGAATACGACAATATCCATGGAACCGAACAAATCGTCCAGGGTAACAAATCCCATATCATTTCCAGATTTCGTCAAATGCTTGCGGAAACGCGATACCATCCCCGCAACAGTGACACTGCCTTTATTTTTTACACTGCCCAATTGAACCGAGGAATGTGTGGATCTTTTTCGTAGAAAATCCCGGTAAGGTGTTAAAGGATGGGCAGACACATACATACCAATCAATTCTTTTTCCCATTCCAGTAATTCTCTTGGATTATGCTCCTGCACATCTGGCAAAACGATCTCTTCGGATACATTTTCCACCAGACCAAAAATGCTTAATTGGCCACACTCAGCTGCCCTGAAATGACTGCTGGATACCGCCACCAGACGGTCTAGAGCATTCAGAATGGCTCTGCGTTTACCAAAACGATCCAATGCCCCTACCCGCACCAGGCTTTCCAGCGCTCTTTTCCCCACTGCCCGCAAATCCACCATATGAACAAAATCATTGATCGTGCGAATTTCACCTTTGGCTCTCGCATCCATGATCATCTGTACCGGACCCTGCCCAACATTCTTGACAGCACCTAATCCAAAACGAATGACAGAGTTGCCGTCTGGCAGATCTTCAATCGAGAAGTCCCACTCACTGCCGATCAAATCCGGCGGTAAGACTTCAATCCCCAGGTCACGACAATCCAGCACATATTGGGCTACTTTCTCGGTCTCGTTCTTGGTAGCGGATAACAGTGCTGTCATGTATTCAATCGCATAATGTTTTTTCAAATAGGCTGTTTTTACAGCAATGACGCCATAATCGGCAGCATGACTTTTGTTAAAACCGTAATTGGCAAACTCCTCCCAATCCGCAAAGATTTGCCCGGCGGTTTTCTCATCCATGATGCCGCGTGAGACGGCCCCTTTCACAAACTTCTCATGGTGATAAGGGATTTCCTTTACTTTTTTCTTCGATATGGCAGAACGCAATGCATCCGCTTCTGATGCTGTGTATCCGGCAATCTCCATCGCAGCGAACATAATCTGTTCCTGATAAATGGCAATACCAAAGGTCTCATTAAAGATCGATTCCAACGCTTCATGGCGATACTTCACTGGCTCTTCACCGTGCATACGTTTAATGTAATCGGGGATAAACTGCAACGGGCCTGGTCGGTACAAGGCCACCATAGCAATAATATGCGCCAGGTTCTTTGGTTGCATCTGAACCAGATAACGGGTCATCCCTGTACCTTCCAGCTGGAAGACACCGGCTGTGTGTCCTGTTCCCAGGAATTCAAAAGTTTCCGGATCATCAATCGGAATATTGCCAAGGTTCAGGTCAATCCCATGCCGTTTTTTAATCAAATCACAGGCACGCGCCATAACTGTCAGCGTGGCCAGACCCAAAAAGTCGACTTTGAGCATACCCAGAGCATCCAGATGTGCCATTTCATATTGCGTTACCGTCTTGACCGGGGTATCCTCGGAATTGCTCGTTGCACGGTGTAAAGGAACGTACTCATCAATCGCCTGATCCGAAATTACAATGCCGGCAGCATGCGTGCCCACATTGCGCACCACCCCTTCCATGTGCTGGGCTGTGTCGATCAGTTCCTTTAAATAAGGTGTACTGTCATACAATACGCGCAATTCATTAATGGACGCCAATGCTTCCTGGATACTGGCTGGTTTACTCCCGATGGTAGGGATCATTTTACTGACCTGATCCACCTCACTCAAGGGGATATCCATAACCCGACCCACATCCCGGATGGCTGCTTTAGCCCCCAGGGTGCCAAAGGTAATAATGGCTGCCACTTTGTCATGTCCATATTTATCGGCACAATACTTGATCAGGTTGGATCGCATGTCATCCTGAAAATCCATATCAATATCCGGCATAGATATACGGCTGGGATTCAGAAAGCGTTCAAAGATCAATCCATGTTCAAGGGGTTCCACCAGGGTGATATCCAGCGTATATGCCACCATCGATCCGGCAGCTGACCCACGCGCGTTGTACCAGATACCCTGCTGTTTGGCATACATACACAGATCCCAAACGATTAAAAAGTAGGCATCAAAACCCATATTGTGAATAACGGATAATTCATAATCCAACCGTTGCCTCACGGTGGGATCATTTTCTCTCGGTCCGTAATTTCGTGTCAATCCCTCTTCACACAATTTGCGTAGATATGTTTCGGCCGTATAACCTGCTGGAACGTCAAATTTTGGTAAGTGATAACCTTCATTCTTCAGGTTAACATTACAGCGTTCCGCAATGATAAGCGTATTTTCAATCGCTCCGGGGATATGACCGAATAACGCCCTCATCTCATCCGGGGAGCGCAGATAATAACTGTCATCGTTCATCTTCATTCGGGTCGGGTCTTTTAATAACGCCCCGGTCTGAATTGCCAGCAGAATGTCCTGATATTTTGCATCTGCCTGCTCGATATAATGCACATCATTGGTGGCTACAAATTGAGCATTATAGCGTTTTCCCAAATCCAACAAGTGTTGATTTACTTGCCTTAATTCTGCCAGTGGATGATCCTGCAACTCGAGGTAGAACCGGTCTGGTCCGAAAACTTCGTAGTACCAATCCAGCATACCTGCAGCTTTCTCCAGGTCATTTTCTTTCAGGGCACGTGGAATCTCCGCAGAAAGACAACCGGAAGTGGCAATCAGTCCTTCGGAATGAGCTGCCAGGAAATCATGATCAATTCTGGGGACATAATAAAAACCATCTATCTGGGCTGCACTGGCAATTT
>JAHYJK010000118.1 GCA_019429225.1 Anaerolineaceae bacterium | reverse complement strand
TACAATACTGGATGGGCAAATCATTAACAATACAGCCATTCCACTTGTGGATGATGGACAGGAACACACGGTTGAAATTATCATGGGTGGCACAGATCTTAAAGACCTTCCAGATATCGATTCTGGGTAGGATTCATAATCAAAACGCACTTCTCAATTTAAGAAATTCCCCCTGGCTGGACACATCAATACAAGATTCAATGCTAGAATTCAAATAGGAACGATACGTAAAGAGGGATAATTAAAAATTCCCATGACGGTCATCGTTGCAGAAAAACACCAACATTCCTGAAGGAGTACAAGATGAAGGGTGTTCATGGAAAAATTTTATTGGTGGATCTAAGCCACCATCAATATCAGGTTGAAGAGCTACCAGAAGAGGTCTATCGTCGGTACCTGGGCGGGTATGGTTTGGGAGCCTATTATCTCTACAAACACATCCCTCCTGGTAGTGATCCCTTAGGTCCCGACAACATTCTGGGATTCTGCCCCGGGTTGTTAACCGGCACAGGTGCAGGCTTCTCTGGACGATTTGCGGTGGTTGGTAAAAGCCCGTTGACGGGTAAAGGCTTGCGTTCGAATGGAAAATACAGCAACGGCGGCTGGGGCAATGCCAATGCGGGTGGTATTTTCGGTCCAGCTATCAAACGGGCGGGCTTCGACGCCATTTTTTTCAAAGGGCAATCAGAAAAACCGGTGTATTTACTGATAACGCAGGAGGGTATCTCGCTGGAGGATGCCAGCTTTTTGTGGGGCAAGGACACGGTCGAGACCGAGGAGGAATTGATGGTAAAACACGGGCAGCGTGCCTGTGTGGCTTCCATTGGACCAGCTGGTGAAAACCTTTCCTTGATCTCTGGCATCGTGAACGATAAGGGTCGCATCGCTGCCCGCAGTGGTTTGGGGGCGGTGATGGGCAGTAAGAAGCTGAAAGCCATCTGCCTGACGGCCAATAAAAAGATCGAATATGCCGATCGTCCCAAACTACAGGAACTCAATAAGTACTACTTTGCTCGTATGAAATATTTTAAATCCAGCCCTTTGATCAAAGCCATTGGCACCAAGCTGGATTATGTAGCCCCACTGATGCGCGTTTCAAAGATGGGACTGGCAGCACCCGGTAGCATCATCCCGCGTCTGATGGGTACCATGTATGGGAATGTTGCCCTCGGCACCAATATGTCCACCATCATTTCCGCACAAAACGGCGATTCCCCGGTCAAGAATTACAGGGGGGTCGGTTATGTCGATTATCCCATGAAGAAAGCCATGAAATTACGTGCCAAACGTCTGAACGAGTTTGGCAAAAAGCAATATGGTTGTTTTTCCTGCCCGTTGAAGTGTGGATATCTCCTAAAATATGATAAGTTGCCTTACAAGGACAAAGAGACGCATCGCCCCGAGTATGAGACCACCTGCTCTTTTGGCGCATTGATCCTGAATGATGACATGGATTTGCTCTTGCAGGTGAATGAATATCTCAACCGGGTCGGCATGGATAGCATTTCGGCCGGCACCACGGTGGCTTATGTGCTCGAAGGGGTGGAAGATGGCTTTTTCAAGCAGGAAGATTTCATCTGTACGGATTACCCACAGGGATTCTTGCCTGTCTGGGGGGATCCCACTTATGTTCTACCGTTGCTCAAGCTGATGGTCACCCGCGATGGCATTGGGGCAAAACTGGCAGATGGAACATACCATGCCAGTCAGCACTTCCCGGGGACGGAAGCCTTTGCCATCCACGCCAACGGCTCCGAGATGGGCATGCATGATCTGCGCCTGACCAAAAGCTGGGGTATGTCCTTTGTGGCAGATCCGACACCGGGAAGGCACACCACCTCCAACTATGACCTGGGACAGTTAGGTCCACCTGATTTCTATCCACCTTTGAAGCCGAAGATGGAAAAGACCACGGATTCTTACCGTCAGGGTGAGATCTCAGCCTGGCCGGTGAAGCTGCATCAGGTGATGGAGAGCCTGGGGTTGTGCATGTTCTCTTATTTCTTCAGTGATTATCGCATGCAGGAAATGCTGGCAGCGGTCACTGGCTGGGAGATGACTGCTGAGGAAATTTTCCAGATCGGAGGACGAATTCAAACCACACGTCAGATGTTTAATGCCCGAGAGGGAGCCATCCAGCATGAGATGACCCAACGCGCTCAGGGTAGCCCACCTCAGCAGAAAGGTCCCATTGCCGGGAATGCCATTGATATCGAAGAAATGATTCAGGGATATTATGCAGGTATGGGTTTTCAGCCAGATGGTGTTCCTTCTGCTGAAATTCTGCAGACCTATGGGCTGGATGCGATGATACCGGATTTGGCCATCAGCACGGGTGCACCTACACCGATCGTAAATGATTACCTGATACAACCTGCTCAATAAAAGGCAAAACAAGTGCGGAAAGTTTAGCGTTCTGATTACTAGCGAACAGACTCTCAACATTCCTGTATAATTTAAATGTGTGGAATTCTTAATCCCACCAAAATAGGATCCTCTGGTAAGGGAACCAGGAGATGATCCAGTTTAATTCAGCCTGAAGGAATCTGACCTTTGACACTTGATATTGCTCTGACCTTTGGTGTTTTACTATTGGCCATTATATTCTTTATTACTGAGATTTTACGTCCCGACCTGGTGGCGTTGTTCGTACTGGTATTGATGGTGGTCTTTGGACTGGTATCCCCGGGGGATGCATTGGCTGGTTTCTCCAATCCGGCTGTGGTGGCCATCTGGGCGATGTTCATCCTTTCATTCGGACTGGCGCGCACCGGGGTGGCTTCGTATCTGGGGAATCTGGTCATGCGCGTGGCAGGTGAAACCGAGAAACGCCTGCTAACCGTGTTGATGTCCAGCGCGGCTGTCCTCTCGGCTTTCATGAACAATATTGGCGTGGCTGCCATGTTCCTTCCGGTCACGATTGACATCGCCCGGCGCACGAAACGGGTGGCTTCACGGCTTTTGATCCCGATGGCATATGGATCATTATTGGGTGGCATGCTGGTATTGTTTGGTACCTCCTCCAACCTGGTGGTCAGTGGCTTTGTAGAAAACACTGGATTACCGCCATTGGGAATTTTTTATTTCACCCCGATCGGCATTGCTATCTTTCTGGTGGTTGTGATTTATATCAACCTCTTAGGTCATCGCTTTTTGCCTCACCGCCAATCTCCACAACCAGTTACTCCCACACAGATGCCCCCCGCGCAGGATTTGCAAAGCCTGTATGGTTTGGAAGAACGCCTGGCAATGTTGGTCTTGCCTGACGACACTTTGCTGGCAGGCAAAACGTTAGCAGAGTCGCGCATCAGCAAGGCACTGGGATTAAATATTCTTTCGATAAGACGGAAAGATGGCATACGTCAAGCGCCCGATGCGCATCTGGTGCTGGAGGGCGGTGATCAACTATTGGCCTTGGGACGCTTGGACCAGATCGAAAAGATTATTCATTCTCCCATGTTTTTCATCGAAAAGGAACATCCCACCATCTCGCGTTTGCTTTCAGAGAATATTGGTCTGGCTGAAATCCACATCTCCGAGCACTCTGAATTTAAAGGCAAAACTTTGGTGAGTGCTGGTTTTCGCCACAAATTTGGTGTGAACGTGCTGGCCAACCGCCGGCGCGACCTGATCCGGCGCACCAATTTGCAAAATATGGAGCTGGAAGCGGGAGATATTCTGCTCATCGAAGGGCAACTTGATAAACTCGAAACCTTATCCAACCAACCCGGATATCGCATATTGAGTCTGGATGAACTTCGCGATTACCATCTGGAAGATCGCCTTCTTTTCATTGATATTCCCGAAGGCTCAGCACTGGCTGGGCAGAACCTGGCAGAAGCTAAACTGGGTTCGGCGTATGGCATTACCGTGCTGGATATCATTCGCGTTGGTCGGGAATTTCTTTTTCCTGAACCAGATATGCGTCTGGAAGCGGGTGATCAGTTGATCGTCTCAGGTCATCCCACCGATATCGAAGTTTTGAATGGACTACAAAAGATTCAAGTTGAAAAAGACGTAAAATTTAATCTGCATGAAATGGAAAATGGTTCGCTATCTTTCGTCGAAGTCATTCTGTCGCCCTACACATCACTGGTAGGTAAGACTCTTAAACAAATCCGATTCCGCGAGAAATATAATGTCTCTGTACTGGCCATCTGGCATGGGGATCGTCCTTATCGCACCGGTTTGCAGGATTTACCGCTGCAATATGGCGATGCTTTTCTGTGTTACGGAACCCGTGAAGGCTTTGAACTGCTTGCCAAAGAAAGAGATTATATCGTTCTGCGCCAGGATGTGCAGGAAAAACCACGCTTGAAGAAAGCACCTATCGCGGGGTTAATCATGCTGGCCGTCGTGGCGGTCGTGATTGCAGGCTGGTTACCCATCTCCATTGCTGCGATTGCCGGTTCGGCATTGATGGTGTTAACCCGTTGTCTTACGATGGAAGAAGCGCATAAATCCATCGATTGGAAGTCGATTTTCCTGATTGCAGCCATGATGCCGCTGGGCTTTGCCATGCGGGATAGTGGCGCAGCTCAATTCCTGGCGGATATCGTGGTGGAGATTGCAGGTCCGTTCGGAAACCTTGCGATCCTGGGAGGACTCATGCTATTGACCCTGATGATCAACCCCTTCATACCAACTGTGGTGAACGCTGTCATCATGACACCGATTGGTCTGGCAACAGCCACCAGCCTGGGCGTGTCTCCCTATCCCTTTGTGATGGGGATTGCCTACATGGTGGCTGCCTCCTTCATGACACCGGTATCCCATCCCGCCAATCTATTGGTGATGAGCCCGGGTGGCTATCGCTTCAGCGACTATCTCAAGAACGGCATTCCGATCGCCATCCTGGCACTGCTGGTGAGCCTGCTGTTGATCCCGCTGATCTTTCCGTTTTAATAAGCACGATTTTTAATCAGGATTACACTCTGAAATCCAATAGTTATTTTTCGATTAAGAATAATCTATGGGTAGATTGGATTTTTTCGATTCTGTCATTTTCAATCGCATGTTCTTCTGCCAGATCTGGCCAGCACTTAATGGCGTTCACGACTTTTTCAATTATCTCTTCCGCTCGACTCTTTTTTATACCTGCAATTTCCGCAAAATAGATTAAATCTTCTTTTTCAAATTTGTCTCGCTTGCCATTGATACTCATCTGATGTTGATTGGTCCAATGGCCATAAGGATCATACGCGTATGAAAGATCAAAAGCTGGTGAGAGATACCACTTTCCACTTTTGTCCATTAAGAATGCAATGTTTTTAACATGGTCATCCTGATTCCGTCCGATGACATTAAATATGGCTCTTAATACCTGTTGTTCTTTTTCTTTTTCAGAGATTCCTAATCGATCCATCACGAATATTGTCTGTTCATAAGAGAAAAGGCCGGGTTGATTGTAATCAATATGGGAAAGGGCACTGAGCGATTGCATGTGTATTTTTTCTGCTTCCACATCCCGATCAAATCGTCTGGTCATGAAATGACTCCTTCCCCCTTCATGATGAAGACGGCATTCAGCCATTTCAATCCCTGCCTTAGCCGCCATCAACGAGTAAACAAATTCGATTTTTCCATATCCCAGTGGATCTGCCAGCTCTTTATCGCGATTATTGCTGACACCATCAAATTTAAGAATCCAGTATTCAAACTCAGGTGGCAGATTGACCTGTCCTGAGCGAAATTCATTTGTGATCGGGTTCCAGGCAATGATTGCTTTTGCTCGTGCTCCACCGGCAGAAGTACTGACCCGTAAAATATCCCCAAGCGCTTCGCGGTCATCTCGTCCATTTAAGTAGCCAGATAATCCTTGTCGCTTGTTCAAAATAATGTTTGATAATTCGACCAGCCTTGCTACTTCTAATTCATTTGACCCTGAAGGAAAAATTTTCAAAGCGGGTTCGAATTCAAGAGCCCCCATTCCCCGGGTTCCAATATAACACAGTCTTTCAACAGGGTTAAAACTTTCAGGCGACCTCCCTTGAACAGCTAACCAGGCATTGATAACTGCGTTTCCAAAAGCGTCAGGTAGAGAATCGGCTATCAGTCCTGGCAGTCCTTTGAAAGTCTCTCTTGGTAGAAAAGGAAATTCATATGGAACACTATTTATAGGCATCAACAGCGGAGAAAGTTGTATGCCGCTCTCAATAAAATCAGGGTGATACTGGAACACACCAATTTGACGATCCTCAAGCCAGGAAACTGCTCCAACCTCACGATTCCACAATATGACCTTCGCGTCTGTCATGGATTACCTTTCTTGTTATCACCCCATGTCCAGGTGGATTCTTTGCGGTTAGTTTTTATAGGCCGCGCGCGTTTTCTTTCTCTCCCGCCTAATCTGACTCTTTCGATTGGGCGGACACTTAAATCTGGCAGAAAATTTTTCAAGTTATCCTGTAAATTAAGGGCCTTCAAAACTCGGATAAAGGTGTCCAGAGAGACTCCATCGCCATTTTCAAGACGGTTAATGGTTCTTGTAGAGACGCCAGCATTGCTTGCTAACTCAGCCTGTGTCATATTATGAGCCAACCGGATATTTGCTATCCTGTCACCAAGGAATTTTTCGATTTGATGACTGTTGGCAAAAGAAAAATCAATTTTATTGATCATGATGGTTCCTTCATGTTTTATTGTTAATATACTATTTTTATAATACGTAATTTATTACATATTATAACATTAATTCGGCAATAATAAGCAATATATTACTTATTATTTATGAATACTGTAATTTCTGATATCTTACCTCGATAGACCAACCATCATCAAGATTAATATCCTCCAGCCAATCCAAAACCTAAAAATCCTTCCGTAGGACTCTGTAGCTGGCCCCTTGGGTAAATGCATTTTGAGGAGGAAATCCCAGTTCAGACTTTTCTTCTCCATTAAAACCTTGAATCATTGAAGATTTATTCTTTCTAAATCATATATAATACAATCATTGAAATATTCGTTCCCACCTACGGGAATTTTGAGAAGGTTATTGGTATGAGTCAAATTAAGCAGGTATTTGATATTAAAGGTATGGACTGCGCGGATTGTGCCCGGAAGGTCTCGGATGGTGTACAGAAACTACCCAAAGTCGAATTGAGCCAGGTGAATTTTGCCACCGGGCAGTTAACCGTGGTGGGGGATGTAGATGCAGCAGATGTAACCACCCGGGTGCGGGATCTGGGTTATGATGTGCTGGAGCCAGACGAAAAAATGCAGGCTACAGCACAGCCTGGAAATTCCAATTTTTTACGTTATTTGTGGCAAAGCATGGAAACCCGCCTGGCTTTATTGGGCGCAATTCTGGTGCTGCCAGGGCTCATCCTGGGGGAGATCCTGGGATTCGACTGGTGGTGGGTAAATGTGCTATCGTTGGCAGCCATGCTGGCCGCTGGTTTACCGATTGTGCGTTCTGCCTGGAGCAACCTGCGCATCAATCACGCCATTGACATCAATTTTCTGATGAGCATTGCTGCTATTGGCGCGGTGGTGATTGGCGCTTATGTCGAAGCGGGCATGGTGATTGTTTTATTTGCGCTGGGCGAAGCGCTGGAAGGTTACACCTCCGAAAAAGCACGCAATTCGATCAGAAGCCTGATGGAAGTGGTTCCTCCCATAGCCATCCGACTATCACAGCAAAATGGTGAATCGCGTGAAGAGGATGCAAGGGTCGAAGCTCTGCAGGTCGGGGATCACATTCTGGTACGCCCCGGTGAACGCATCCCTATGGACGGAGTCGTTCTGGAAGGCTTGTCAGCTGTCAATCAGGCCTCCATCACGGGCGAGTCCGCTCTGGTGGAGAAACAGCCAGGCGACGAAGTCTATGCCAGCACCATCAATGGTTCAGCAGCTCTGGTGCTGCGGGTCACGCATCTCAGTGCAGATAACACCATCAGCCGCGTTATCAAGCTGGTACAGGAAGCTCAGAACAAACGCGCCCCCTCACAGCGTTTCATCGATCAATTTGCGCGCTGGTACACGCCTGCAGTGGTCGTACTGGCAACGCTGGTGGCGATCATTCCGCCTGTATTCTTTGGACAACCATTTTTCAACCCGGCTGATGGATCTCTGGGATGGCTATACCGTGGTTTAACCCTGCTGGTGATCTCCTGTCCGTGCGCACTGGTAATTTCCACCCCGGTCAGCATCATTTCAGCCATCAGCAACGCTGCCCGCCAGGGAGTTTTATTCAAAGGTGGATTGTTTATTGAGAAACTCAGTCACATCAAAGTGATTGCTTTTGATAAAACCGGTACCTTAACCGAAGGCCGACCGGTGATTGTGGCATCCCGTTCCAACGGCCATCAGGAATTTAAACCCGTTGCAGCTGATTGTAATGATTGTACCGAATCAATTGCCCTGGCACATGCTGTGGAACGCCGCAGCCAGCATCCCCTGGCACAGGCGATTGCTCAGGCAGCCAATGAGTTTGGCGTTGCGGAGCGATATTCTGCTGCGAGTAATGTCACTGTTTTACCCGGGTTAGGCGTTAGCGGCGTAGTAGATGGCAGACAGGTGCAGATCGGATCGCACCGCATGCTCGACAATGGCATCCATCATTCTGAAGATGATTGTAATCAACTCGTTCAAGCCGAAGAGAATGGCAATACCCAGATTCACGTAGCGGTAGATGGTGAATTGGTAGGAAGCCTGTTGGCAGTGGATGCACCCCGTCCCAGCAGCCGGGCAGCACTCGCTTCACT
The DNA here is from genome assembly GCA_019429225.1 of Anaerolineaceae bacterium. GTDB lineage: Bacteria > Chloroflexota > Anaerolineae > Anaerolineales > Anaerolineaceae > UBA6170. The sequence goes on along the minus strand of JAHYJK010000118.1, from coordinate 2,499 downwards.
GAAAGAATTAGGCATTAAAGCTTTGGTGATGTTGACCGGTGATCAACCGGTGGTTGCCCGGCACATCGCCGAGCAGGTCGGGGTGACCGATTTCAAAGCCCAACTCTTGCCGCAAGATAAAGTGACAGCTGTGGAAGATTTACGCAAAGAGTGGGGTGCGATCGCCATGGTGGGGGATGGTATCAACGATGCGCCTGCTCTGGCGCTGGCGGATGTGGGCATTGCCATCGGTGGGGTGTCCAGCTCTGCTCAGGCGATGGAAATCGCGGATGTAACCCTGATGCAGCCTGATTTGCGACAGTTACCTTTTGCTCTACGCCTCAGCCGCCGGATGATGAATACCATTCGCTTCAATATTGCCTTTGCGATTGGGATAAAGGCTGTCTTTATGGTATTGGCTGCTGCTGGGTTAAGCACCATGTGGATGGCAGTGGTGGCGGATATGGGCATTTCCATTCTGGTGACACTGAATGGTATGCGCCTGTTGAAATATCAGTAGCTTCTGTGGCTCGTTATCACGAACCATACACAGCGGGACTGCGGCGAACCGGATTGAATTCGGTTTTTTTCGATTGGCGAATGAACAGCGCTGCGCAAAATAAAACCAATGAGATGATGATATTAACGACCACGAAAATCCAGGTTAGCCCGCTCATCGAACGCACCAGATAGTTGATTAACATTTCCGGTAATGGTCCAACAAAGATCCCCAAAAACAGACCATTTGCAACCAGGCTCTGTTGAGCAGAAACAATAAAAATGATGCACAGGCTCATGACGATCAGGTTGACACCACTTAAGCACGATAAGATTTTACAAATAATTGGGGTTGATTTTTCTTTCATTTTACTCTCCACTAGTTTTCAGTATACAAAAAAATAACGCTGCCATCACTGCCCAAGTGGAGAGGTTCCATATCACCTATGGTATGGATTTTTTATAGACGGATTACCATGTGCCGTTGTAAATTTATTTTCAGGTTATGAGCATCAGGCCAGTCTGGTCGCTCACTCAAACATCATAGGAATTTCACCGCGTTCATTGAAAATGATTGTTTCACCATGCTTATCGCAGACCGGGCTTGCCAAATAAACAGCGTACAAACCAATTTCATCTGCTGTGATCCAATAAGGTTTCGGTTGCGGTTGTGAGCGGGTATTCACCTTGGTTTTGATCAACAAAGTGTTGATGCGTACCTGGTTGTGCTCATATTCTTCAGATAGCACATCCTTCAGCATGAGTTGTGCGGAAGCAGAAACCGAAATTGGCCCTGCCGAAGGAATTGGATACAACGCTGCTCCGCCATTTAACAAGGTGTAACTGCTCCCATTCAGATCTGCCAGTATAGGCAGGAAGGTCTTGGCAGCCACAAAATGAGCGGTCAGGCTATTCTCCATGATGTGGGTCCAGATGCGCAGGGGCACCTGACTGAGGGGTTCTCCCTGCCACCAGCCCCCGATGGATGCCACCACCATGTCCAGCTGACCGACATCCTTTTCAATCTTGTTGCGCAAGTCCAACCCGCCTTCTTCGGTACAACAACCGCCCTGATAAGTGACCAGACGATCACAACACAATCTTCCCAGAAGTTCGCGGAGTTGTTCCAGGCGGTATTCATCGCGTGATGGAACGACAACCGTCGCGCCATGGGTTAAAAATTGTCTTACCACCCCCTCCCCAACCTCACCGGCGCCGCCAATGATCAAAGCTACTTTACCAGCCAGAATTGACATATCTGCCTCCTTTCGGTTGTGAAAAATGGGTGCCTCCCTCAATTCCATTATAAGAGATGAGTCAAGAGAGTGATAGCTGTTAAGGTGTTGAGGTGTTAAGCTGATAAGCAAAGTTCATGAGTTCATAAGTTGTTGAGTTTATAAGACAGCACCATTGAAAAAACGCGACGTTAAGTACATTCGTGGATGGCTTACCTCGCACCTCCTTAACCCTGGAACTCACCCAATCCACGTTAAGAACTTTTGAACTCATGAACTTAATAACTGTACTTAACTCCTTAATAGCTTAATCGCTTAACAGCTCAACAGCTATTAAGCCTTTTTGACACCAAACACCATGAAATTCCGTATACTATTATTGGAGGTGTGTTATGAATTACAGTGAAGTTTTTTCAAAAGCCTGGCAGATTGTCTGGAAGTTTAAGGCTTTGTGGATTTTTGGTATTTTATCCAGTTGTGCCCGGGCAGGTTCGGGTGGTGGCGGCGGATCAAGCGGTGGAAGCGGAGGTAGCTCTCATCTGATCAACTCCGGTGGTGTGTTTGCTTCCCCCAATGTGGTTTTACCCAAACAGGTTTTTCAGTGGTATTTACAATTTCAAAATGCCTGGGATACCCAGCCCTGGGGAGTTTTTCTGATTGTTCTGGCTGTGTTTTTTGTGGTCATGGCATTGGTGGTACTTTCCCTGTTCCTGGGTGTGTTGGGACGTGTGGGTGTGGCACGTGGTGCCTGGCTGGCAGATGATGGTGAAGAAAAGTTAAATTTCTC
>JAHYJK010000117.1 GCA_019429225.1 Anaerolineaceae bacterium | reverse complement strand
TAACAAACCGAGCCATTTAATAGGCAACAAAGCTAAAGCACTAACACCAAATACTGAAAAACCATAAAAGTAATAATCATAAAAAGCAGAATTAATGAGTGCTTCTTTAATTGTTTCTGAAGGTTTGATCATATCCAATATGTATGGATATGGCACTGATTCATCGGGTTCAAATATAGCTACCATAGCCAAGTTTTCAGAGCCTGTCATATTGGGAAAAATAAATAAAACAAAATATAAAACACTAATTAATAAAGAAATTATTAGTATATTTTTGTTAATTTTTTTTGTATAAGACTCTTGAAAATTCATATAACCAGAAATATTTTCTTGTAGTGATTAAATAACATTTGGATTGTTGTTTTGAACAAGAAGCCTTTGGGTGATTTCACCCAAGTAACTACATTTGATAAAATTTGATTAAAATTATCGTATAAATTTCTATCACCATATGGATTGTACTTATCTTCAAAGCTAATTCATTCATGCGCATTTTATTAAATGAATTTTCTAATTATATAATAGATTTTTCACCAATTATTGATCATCTCATAAATTCAACTGGTTTAAACACCTAAAAGTATCATATAGGCAGAAAAAATAACAGTTCAAGGAATTTCGGTTTCTGTAGATTACATCAAAATTCAGGATTTCATATCCAAAACCAATATCGCCAAACATCGAAATCCTGACACACCATCTGATAGAGTAAAAAACTGGATGCGCTCTAAAAGTACCATAGAGTTTCTCGGTATTTGGGAACAACTTAACAACCCTCATTTTAAACCCGTCGAATTCGACGGGTTTAAAAAACAAGCTGGTTTAAATAGTTTTACGTTGACCCCTAAACAATGGATCGAATCCACAAATGCAATTGGATTGATTTCAAAATCCGGGCGTTATGGGGGTACCTATGCCCATAAAGATATAGCCTTTGAGTTCGCATCCTGGATTTCGGTTGAATTTAAATTGTATTTGATCAAAGAATTCGAAAGATTAAAAGAGCTTGAATACAAACAACTTGGTTGGGATATTCGCCGCAACCTGGCAAAGATCAACTACCGCATCCACACCAATGCCATCAAAAAAATCTGATCCCACCTCAAATCACCAAACAAAAAGCAAGTTTCATCTATGCAAATGAAGCTGATGTCCTCAATATGGCTTTGTTCGGAATCACAGCCAAAGATTGGCGTGATCAAAATCCCGATCTTTCAGGCAATATTCGTGATTTTGCTATCGCAGCACAACTCGTCTGCCTGTCCAACCTCGAAACCTTAAACGCTCTCTTCATCCAGCAAAAATTATCATAATCTGATCGCTTAATGAAATTAAACCAAATTGCAATTCAACAAATGAATATTCTCGCAGCTGATCCAAATATCAAACAATTAACATCAGGGGAGTAATGTAGCCATCCATTCTAATGTTATCGAATTACCTCGTGCAGATCTCGATCACTCAATTTTCTTGTTTCCAGCGGATACAGGCCTCCACGATACCAAAATGAGAATGCCCGTTATTCACTGCACCGAAAGGTCTAAGAATTTCCCAATAGGGGTTTTGCGCGGACCACAGACAACAGATGGAGCATCTTAAGTTGAAAACACTGCTCTTATCCCGGACATTGCCGAAAATTCTCCTGTTCTAACAATAACGGCTATTGTGATCTGGCAGGGTGTGCATAGAACTTTATGCATTATTTACCCGTCCTTTACAAAAGCTTTACTGTACTTTGCTACCATTTAAATAGAAAAATAAAAAAGGAGATTTAATGATGACCTCAAAAACAGGACGGATTATTTTAATAACTTTGGGAACGCTTTCCATATTGGCTTTACTTTTTTGGTTTGTGACCCGTTTCGGCATGAATGGCTATAATTACCCATTTCGATCTGGTATGATGGGAGGCTTCGGGTTTATGCATCCATTTAGCTTTTTTGGGATGGCGCTCATGTGGCTGATTCCAATCGGGATCGTTGTTCTACTCGTGCTTGGGATCATGAGTTTGTTCAATGGAACGAAAAAGACTGATCATCGCCATGTTGAAACAACCACTTCTGCTCAAGTTTGTCAGAATTGTGGCAAAAATGTTCAGAAGGATTGGAATACTTGCCCGTATTGTGGAGAGAAAATTTAAGGGGGTGTATGATGTGTTTTCATCACATAATTCCCCATGCGCTGATCCAATCAAGACCTGTTTCGGATTCTATGATCCATGATGAAGTACCCGTAATTTCAACACAAAATTGCCGTGCGTGCGGTAAGCTCGTGCAATTCGATTATACCTGGTGCCCTTATTGCAGCGCAGCACTTAAAGAACATCCCTGTGTTTTCTGTGGTCAGTTACTCAAACCAGGTGACCTGATCTGTGGATATTGTGGAGGTCCAGCAACAAAATCATGATAGTATTAAAATAGTTCAGTAGTAGTAGGGTGCGTCGGTGACGCACCCTTACTTATTGCTTTTCATCCACAATGCAAGAAATTCAGATTCCCTTTCAGCAGTCAGTCCATTCACACGCTGCGTACTCGACGGCCGGGTGTTATCCCAGGCAAGGGTATCCTTTACAGTCTCCTTCAACGTTCTAAATGTGAGCCCAGCAGTCAGCGCCTTCGTAACACTCACCTGCATCATGGCGTTTGCCGAACCTGGCAACCACAGAGGCAGATCGGTGAAGGGAGTCACTCCCTGACCAAGTAGAAATTCATCATCCACCCATACCAATTCTGCCGGACTTTCCACCACCTGTTGACAGGTTTCCAGCATCTGCTGCATCTTCAATGGAACCTCTGGCCCGGTAGCATTGAAGATGCCTACCTGCTTATCCTCAATCATCCGGATGGTCCACGCTGCCAGATCACGGACATCGATGATCTGCACCGGGGCATCGGGATTCCCCGCTGCCAGGACTTTTCCACCACGTTGTAATCGGGCAGGCCAATAGGTGAAGCGGTCAGATGGGTCGTAAGGTCCAACGATCAGACCAGGGCGAATGTTGAGGGTGCGTCCGGGTAACTCGTTTTCAATAACCTGCTCACACAGCGCTTTACGGTTGCCGTAGCTCTCTTCCGCATAATCTGCTAAATATTTACCTGCCAGTTGGGCTACTGGCGCATTTTCATCAATACCGGGAGTGGTTGGAGGCTCACCATAAACCGAGATGCTCGAGATGAAGACATAACGTTCCACCGAACCGGCCAGGGCTTGCGCCGAAAGCTGCACGATGTGGGGAAAATAGCCGCAGGTATCGATGACCGCATCCCATTGACGATCGCGCAGGGATTGCAGATCTTCGATATTTGTTCGATCTCCTCGAATTTTCTCCACCTCAGGATATAGGTCTGGGTTAGTCTTTCCGCGATTGAAAAGCGACACAGTATGGCCTTTGGCCAGGGCAGCATCCACCAGATGCCGCCCAAGAAATATCGTTCCACCAAGAATTAGTATGTTCATGGATATTATTGTACAGTAATTCCTAATGCAATAGATTTCCCAACTCGTTTCATAACCTTATTGAGTACTGAATAATAGAGACAATCAACTTATTTTGTTGTATAATATTTTATGTAGTTGAAACATCATTTACTAAAGGTTCTAATACACAAAATATCATGTCCCTCAGCAAACAAGAGACTCATTTTCTAACCACTTTTTCCGCCACAGGAAAAAGCGTGTTTACCTATCAACAAGCGGTCGATTACTGGCAGTCCAGCGTAGCGGCCACAAATTCACTCGGGCGATTAGTCCGCAAAGGCTGGCTTCAACGACTGGAGCGTGGATTATACATGATTATTCCTCTGGAAGCTGGTCCAGAACGACTCTGGTCGGAGAATGCATTCGTTTTGGCGTCCAATCTGATTTCACCGGGAGCGGTTGCGTATTGGTCAGCCTTACGTTTCTGGAACATGACTGAACAAATTCCACAGGTTCACTTTATCCAGACAACAAAACGGAAGAAAGCCATTTCCATTCAGGGTGTCAAATTTCAATTTATCACCGTAGCAGATAGATATTTCTTTGGAATCACAACCAGAAAAATTGAAAACTTACCCATTACGGTCACCGATCGTGAAAAAACGATCATCGATTCAGCCAGCCGGCCAGATTTAAGCGGAGGGATCCTTCAATTAGCGCAGGCAATGCAATCCTCCTTAAATTCATTGGACTGGGAAAAACTAGATAAATACATCGCCCAATGGGGAGGTGGAGTGATTGCTAAAAGAATTGGGTATCTGGTAGAAACGCTTTCTTTGCCAATACCTCACCGAGAATTGAAGCTAAAACACTGGCAATCCATTACTTCTAAAGGGATCAGTCCATTAGAACCAGGAGCTGGTCAAATCGGACCAGTCGTTACCCGCTGGAAACTTCAAATTAATCTTCCCATAGAATCTCAAAGTTATAAATTGGAGTAATAAATGATAAGTGAAGCAGAAATTCGTCGTTATGCTGCTACCAAGAATGTTGACCCGATGATAACCGATCTGGATTACAGCCTGGGATGGTTTTTACTTGGAATTTAAAAACTGGTGATCTGGATAAGAATTTAGTTTTCAAGGGTGGCACATGCCTGCGCAAATGCTACTTTCCAGATTATCGGTTTTCGGAGAATCTAGATTTTACTGCAATTAGACATTTATCACCCTCTGAGATGAAGGGCTGGATTGCTAAAAGTGTTACCTGAATTAACGAACATGACGGTCCTGATTTTAGCATTCAGCCGATACATTTTGAGACAGTGAATGATGAGTATGGAAGTGAATCTTATCAGGCACGCATTTATTATCGAGGTCCCTTACGTTGGGGAGGTTCACCCAGAACAGTAAAATTGGATATCACCAGAGCCGAAACAATTTTTCTCCCTGTGAAGGAAAAACAAATCATTCATCAGTATTCAGATCACACTAACTTTGATAATAGCGAAATCCCATGTTATAGTCTCGAGGTAGTGATTGCTGAAAAAATTCGTGCGATTGCTGGTCAACGCAGATTTGCTGTCTCCCGAGATTTATACGATATTAATTCTCTGGAAACAAATGGTGTTGATATCAATGCAGTTAAGAAAATTTTGCCAGAAAAATTTAATATCAGAGGGTTAGATTTTCATCGAATAGATATAAACTCTATCGAAATTAGACGGGCTGAATATGAATTAGATTGGGACCGACGCTTAAATTACTTGATCACCAACAATTATTCCGAATTTGAGTCGGTTTGGGCAAACATACTTGATTTAGTAAAAAAATTGTCGAGCTAAGCTTATTTTAAAAAATTAAAAAAAAAGACCATCCAATTTTCACCAGATGGTCTTTTCCTAACAGCGATGAGCCACAAAGTAGCCGAAGACGAAGTCAAGTGGTATCAGCAATCAGCTATTTGACCACAAAATTAATCGTCTTCGCAGGGATAAAGATCACTTTGCGGATTTCACCTTCATTCAAATGCTTCGCCACACTCTCAATCTCTCTGGCTGCAGCTTCCACAGTCGCCTGGTCAGCATCTCTTGCCACAGTAACCGTACCGCGTAGCTTGCCATTCACCTGCACGGGGATTTCGACGGTGTCATCCTTAATTAAAGCCGGATCCACCGCTGGCCAATCGCTGGCGTGCACGCTGCCTTTGCCGCCCAGTTTGGTCCAGGCTGCTTCGGCAAAGAAGGGTGCCAGCGGAGCAATCGCCTGCACCAGCATGCGTAAATCGCGCGGGTTCACCGCACCACCATGCTCATAGATACCGTTCAGGGTTTCCATCAGCTTGGCGACGGCGGTATTAAATTTAAAATTCGTAAAGTCGTGCTGGCATTTCGCCACCGCTTTGTGGATCAGGGCTTTAATAGCCTGTGGGGTCTCTGCTTTGGTGTTAGCCTGCATATCCACCAGGCGCTCAAAGCGATCCAGGAAGCGTTTGGTACCCTGTAGGGCACGCTCATTCCAGGCCATGGTAGCATCAAAAGGCCCGATGAACATCATATAGCAACGCGCAGCATCCACGCTGTACTGGTTGATAATATCTTCCGGGATGATTACATTCCCGCGGCTCTTGCTCATGCGCTGGTTATCCGGTCCCAGAATGACGCCATGTGACATGCGCCGGTAATACGGTTCCGGGATCTCGGCCGGCACTGCGCCAATATCGTGCAGGAACTGGTAGATAAAACGTGAATACAGCAGGTGCAATGTGTTATGCTCATCCCCACCGATGTACAGATCAACCGGCATCCAGTAGCGTAGTTTGTCCATATCCGCCAGTGACTGATCGTTGTGCGGATCTACAAAACGCAGGAAGTACCAGTCCGAGCCTGCCCAATTCGGCATGGTATCAGTCTCGCGTTTGGCGGGTTTACCGCATTGCGGGCAGGTGGTGTTCACCCACTCGCTGATATTCGCCAGCGGGGATTCCCCTGTGTCGGTCGGTTCGTATTTCTCCACTTCCGGTAGCACCACCGGTAGATCTTCAAAATTCACCGGCACCCAGCCACATTCCTCGCACTTGACCATCGGGATCGGTTCACCCCAGTAATGCTGGCGGCTGAAGATCCAATCGCGCAGGTGGTAGGAGACGGTCGCTTCGCCCAGGTTACGTTCCTTCAGCCACTGCAGTGCAGCCGGGATGGCTTCGGCCACGGTTAATCCGTTGATTGGACCTGAATTGACCATGACAGCATCTTTTTCAGCATAAGCTCCCTGGCTGAAATCCCAGCCGTTGTCCGGTTGAACGATCGGTAATATTTCAAGTCCAAACTTGGTTGCAAAATCCCAGTCACGCTGATCACCCGAAGGCACCGACATGATCGCGCCGGTACCGTAACTCAGCAACACAAAATCGGAGATCCAGACCGGTACTTCTTTCCCGGTAGCGGGATTAATAGCCATCAGCCCACTGAAAACGCCCGTTTTGTCATGAGTGACTTCCTGGCGTTCCAGGTCAGATTTTCCACGGCTGGTTTCCACATATTCATGAACACCTGGTTGATCCAGGCAATATTTTTCCACAAAGGGATGCTCGGGTGCCAGCACCATGAATGTACAACCCCAGAGTGTGTCCGGGCGGGTGGTGAAGACTTCCAGTTGCTCATCCACCCCCACCAGCTGGAACTGGACACGGGCACCTTCGCTGCGACCAATCCAGTTGATCTGGGAAGCTTTGACCTTATCAATGAAATTCGTCTTTTCCAACCCATCGATCAGTTTGTCAGCATATTCGGTGATGCGCACCACCCATTGGCTGATGCGTCGGTGCGTGGTTGGGGATCCACAGCGTTCACAATTGCCATTGACCACTTCTTCGTTTGCCAGACCAACCTTGCAGCTCGGGCACCAGTTGATGGGCATTTCCTGTTTGTAGGCCAGTCCTTTTTCATAGAGCTGAGTAAAGATCCACTGTGTCCATTTATAATAGGTAGGATCGGTGGTATCGACAACGCGCTCGTAATCGAAAGATAATCCCAACTCTTCCATCTGGCTGCGGAAAGTGGCTGTGTTCTCAGCGGTTACAGCCTGCGGTTTGCGCCCGGTCTTAATGGCATAGTTCTCGGTCGGAAGACCAAAAGCATCCCAACCAATCGGGAAAAGCACGTTTTTACCCTGCATCCGTTCGAAGCGGGCGAATACATCCGCCCCGGTAAAGGTGAAGGCATGGCCGATGTGCAGTCCCGAACCGGATGGATAGGGGAACTCGACCAGTACATATTTTTTCTCACGGTTGTCAAAGTCAATAGCGTGCCTGTGTGTCATTGCAAACTCCTCTTGCTGGTATATCCTACCAATTTTACTATCAAAGCGTAAAGTTTGTGAGATACGGATATAGCATAATACCAGCCAGCACCAGCATGATCACAATCAGCAAAATATCCGCATAATTCACAATATCATATTCAGTGACATGCTCTTTGGGCTGATTGGGGTTATAACGCACTTCGATGGTTGTGCCTATGTTATCCACTTTTTCCTGCGCTTTTTGACGAGAGTAATTTTTTGCCAACCGGATTGTCTTTTCAAAACGCTGCCCCATCACGGAGTAGCGATATTCAATCTCGGGATAGTAAGATGCACCCGATCTTGTGGATATTTTCTTCGTCACCTGTTTGGAGATCACCTCGGCGGATGACACCTGCCAGGATTGGCCTTTAGATTTCTTGAGCATCTGTTGAATCAGTTTCCCTGTTTTGAATAAGCCATACAATATTAGTCCAATGGCTATCAGAATGGTGACAATTTGCGATTCCATCGTTTCCTCCTAAAAGATAGTTCATTTTCTCGATGAGTGGAATATATTAAGCTATTATAGTGCGTTGTGACCCAAATAGAGATTTTAGGACTCTATTTTGTTGATCTTAATTCTCAATTTTGTTATATAATTTGTAAATTATTTACAGGAATGATCAAATTTATGAACTTCGTTTATCTCTCACCGCACTTCCCCACCAACTACTTTCCGTTCGTGGTCAAACTGCGCGAAGCTGGTGTGAACGTGTTGGGAATTTGTGATACCCCCTACGATCAGCTTTCCGATCCACTCAAACACCACCTGACCGAGTATTATCGCGTATCGGATATGCACAATTACGACGAACTATTGCGAGCAGTGGGATATTTCACCCATCATTATGGCAAGATCGATCGCTTCGAATCACACAACGAATACTGGCTGGAGACCGAAGCACATATCCGAACCGACTTCAACATAGAAGGTCCCAAGACAGCTGAGATCGCCTGGGTCAAGCAGAAGTCATTGATGAAGGAGATCTACCAGCAAGCCGGGATTCCGGTGGCGCGCGGCAGAATCATCCGCGATTATGATGATGCGCAGCGCTTCATCACAGAAGTCGGGATGCCGGTGGTCGCCAAACCGGATAAAGGTGTGGGGGCGGCTGCCACCTATAAGATCCATACTGAGCAGGATCTACAGCAATTCTTCGCCTGCAAACCGCCCGTCGATTACCTGTTTGAGGAGTTCATCCAGGGGCAGGTGGTCTCCTTCGATGGCTTGGCGAACCAGGATGGCAAGGTTGTCTTTTCCACTGTGGATGTCTTCCGTCAGGGTGTCATGGAGACAGTCAACTATGACCTCGATTTCTTCTACTACTCCCTGCGCGATATCCCCGCGGATTTGGAGGAGATTGGTTTGCGCACGGTCAAAGCTTTCAATATCCGCGCACGCTTCTTCCACCTGGAGTATTTCCGCACCAGCGATGGCCGCATCATCGCTCTGGAGGTTAACATGCGCCCTCCCGGCGGGTTGACCTCCGATATGTACAACTACGCCAATGATTTTGACATCTATGCCGAATACGCCAACATGATCGTACATAACCGCTTTGATGCGCAGGTAACCCGCCCCTATCACTGCGCATATTTGGGCCGCAAGAATCACATCCGTTACGCCCTACCTCATCATGAAGTGCTCTCCGAGTTCAGTGATCTGCTCGTACACCATCAACCCATGGAAGCCGTCCTGCGGAATGCGCTTGGGGATTATGGTTACATGCTGCGTTCACCGCATCTGAAAGACATCCTGTCAGCTGAGCAGGTCATTCTGGCAGCACAGGGGAATGCTCCGAGATGAAGATCGAATACCATCAGTGGTGGAGTCCCAGCCTCAACCAGAACATGGAGCTGAAAGTATATGGCCACAACGGAGTACCGCTGCTGGTTTTTCCATCCCAGAGCGGACGCTTCTATGATTTCGAAGACCACGGCATGATCCACGCCATTTACCACTTCATCGAGAATGGACGTATCAAGGTCTTTACCGTGGACTCAATCGACAGTCAATCCTGGGCAAACTGGGATATACCCCCAGCAGAGCGAGCCCTGCGTCACGAAGCCTATGACCGTTACATCATCCAGGAGGTGGTGCCCTTCATCCGCAAGCATGGCGAAGGTTATGAACAAAAATTCCTGGCAACCGGTGCCAGCATGGGTGCCTATCACACCTGCAATTTCTTCTTTCGCCATCCGGAAATCTTCAGTGGCATGATTGCCCTGAGTGGCCTCTATCAACTTTCCATGTTTATTGGTGATTACATGGACCAGACTGTTTACTTCAACGTACCGTTAGCCTACCTGCCCAATCTGAATGATGAGACATATCTTGAGCAATATCGCCAGAGTAAGATTATCGTCTCGGTTGGTCAGGGAGCCTGGGAGGATGATATGCTACGGGATACGCGTGCCCTCGAGCAAATCCTGCTCAACAAATGCATCCCCGCCTGGGTCGACTACTGGGGACAGGATGTCAACCACGACTGGCCCTGGTGGCAGAAGCAGCTGCCTTATTTTCTGGAGAATATTCTCAAGTGGGAGTGAGGTGGAAAAAAGTAACTGTTCTCACCACTCACCTGTAGATCAATACAAAGTATAGGTATCCACAGGATACTGACCACACCCAAACCCTTTGAAAAGGGTTAAATTCCCCCAACCGATTTCAATCGGTTTGAACCCTTGTATCCATGGATTTTAATCCATGGGGCAAGTAGGCACACACCTGTAATTCCCCCTCTTCCTGCGAACTACACTCCAGCGATATCACGCCGCATCTGATTCAGGAAACACTCCTGGGCAGCCACCCGTTGGGCGGCACGTTTGCGTGAAATGGGGAAATAGAATAATTCCACCAGCTCTTTACGCCGTGCCAGTTCATCTTTGGCCATGCGCACAATCTCGCCATAGCTCATTACATGTTCAGGAAAAGCCGGCATTACCGCAATCATATTGGTGTAAGACAGTGGGCCCAGCTTGGTGAGTTTATCGGCATCCCACAAAACCCGGGCATCGTGATCCTCCTCCGGCAAAGATTGTGGTTCGCTGGAATGCATCGCAACCACATACGCCACCAGGTTGACCTTTTCCTGCGGGAAACCAGTTTCAGCCAGATTCTCGCGAATCCAGTTGGCAGCTAATAACGCATGCCGGTCAGGTTTCGCCAGTTGAGGTTGGAAGCGATCATGAAGCCAGACAGACGCCAGTACCACATCCTCATCTCCCCCCACCTGCTGCAGAAGCCAACGCGCATCACGCTCCACCTGACGCACATGCTCCAGACGGTAGTTGAAAAAGGGTTTGTTTTTGGGGGTCGACCAGATTTCACAAGCAACCTGACCGGTAATTTTTTCTAAATCTTTGCGAATAC
>JAHYJK010000116.1 GCA_019429225.1 Anaerolineaceae bacterium | reverse complement strand
GTGATAGGAGCGACAGTGGTACACCCGGACACATCTCGAACCCGGAAGTTAAGGCTGTTAGCGCCGATGGTACTTGGGGGGCGACCCCCCGGGAGAGTAGGTCATTGCCAAGAAACTTTTTTTGATTTAAATGCCAAATTTGACAGTTTAGCCTTTACCTTGGTATAATTTGGCTGCAAATGTTGATTTTTAACATTTATTATTTTTGATGGTCAAAACGGCTCGGCAGGGAACGTTTCGCCGGGCTTTTTGTTGGAAATAACTCGTATGTCGGAAGGAGGTGAGTAGTTTGGCTTTTGTAACATTACGCCCCAATGAATCGCAAGATAGCATATTGAAGCGATTTCGGAAAAAGGTCGTAAAAAGTGGTGTATTAAGCACTATCCGCCGCAAACGATGGTTTGTTTCCAAGAGTGAGTTGCGAAGAGTAGAGAAGAAGAAAGCAGCACGCCGCGTGAAGAGACGTCAGGTCACACACGATTAGTTTTTTTCTTCCGGGTTATGTGGTTTGTTTTAAGTTACGGAGGTGACGATGGCGAAAGAAGAAGATAAGATTCAAGTTGATGGTACCATTATTGAGGCCTTACCAGGTACTCAATTTCGTGTACGCTTAGATAATGAGCATGAAGTTTTGGCATATCTGTCTGGCAGAATGCGGAAATATTACATACGCATTTTGTTAGGAGACCGTGTACGCGTAGAAATGAGTCCTTATGACTTGAGTCGTGGAAGAATCGTCTATCGTGCTAAGAAACATGGCAAGTTAACCACAGAATAATAACCCGGCTGATTCGAATAAAATAAAATCCCCTCGCAAGGGGATTTTTTGTTGTCCTAAAAGTATGATTCAGGTCATAAAACCTTGTTGTCAAAGGATTGTAAGGCTTTCATGTAATTGGCTCTTTCAAAAGCAGCTGGTTCTGCAACCGATTTATGACTCATGCTACCACGCATCTGGGTGATGGATGTGTATTCATATTCTTTCATCCATTCTTCCATACCATGCAGGATTTCAGAGGTGCGACCAATTCCGTTTGCTAAAAATTCTGAAGTGATTTCAACCACATTGGCACCAGCCATCATGGCTTTAAGCACATCTTTTTCATTGTGAACACCACTGGTTAATGCCAGATCTGCTTTGATTTTTCCATAAAGGATGGCTACCCAGCGCAAAGGAAGTCGTAAATCGTAAGAATCACTTAGAACCAGACTGGGTATGACTTCCAGGGTCTCTGTATCAATATCGGGCTGATAGAAACGATTAAACAAGACCAGACCATCCACACCTGCATTGGATAATCTTTTGGTAAAAGCCGGTAAAGCGGTGTAATACGGGCTTAATTTAACAGCCAGAGGAATGCTCAGCTGATTTTTAACATTTGCGACTAATTCTACCTGAGCGTCTTCCAACTCTTTGCTGAGCATTTTTACATCCGTTGGAATGTAATAAATATTTAACTCCAAAGCATCGGCACCTGCCTGCTCAATCTTTTTTGCATAATCGATCCATCCGCCAGTTGAAATACCATTTAAGGAACCAATAACGGGGATGTCTACAGCTTCTTTGATCTTGCTTACCAGATTGAGATAAGAATCCGGTCCGATATTGTAGCTTTCCATTTCAGGGAAGTATGTCATTGCTTCAGCGTAGCTTTCACTCCCGCGATTGAGGAAATAATCCAATGCGTTGCTTTCGTGGGTGATCTGTTCCTCAAATAATGAATACATGACAACAGCTCCAATACCAGCATCTTCCAACTGTTTTACATTTTCAACTTTTTTGGAAAGCGGGGAAGCAGAAGCCACCAATGGATTCTTAAGTTTCAGGCCTAAATAAGTGGTGCTGAGATCTGTCATTTTTAATTTCTCCCTTATAGATAATTTGAGGTGGTTGTTTTTTTATATTATAACAACCACCCAAATTATTGATTAATGATTATTCACTATCTCCATTGGTGGCTTTATATTCAATTTTTGCCATTTGTTTATAAAGTTCCCAACGTTTACTCACGTCATTTCTTGCATCATTCATTAATTTTTCAGCACGAGCTTCATCACTCTGCAGGAGCATACGATAGCGTGTTTCGTTATAAGCATATTCCTGAACAGAGATGGAAGGATCTTTGCTGTCAATAATCAATGGATTCTTACCGTTGGCAATGTAATCGGGATTGTACCGGTAAATTGGCCAGACGCCGGATTGAACAGCTAATTTTTGTTGCTCCAGACCCTTTTGCATATCGATACCATGAGCAATACAATGACTGTAAGCTATGATAAGGGATGGTCCCTCAAAAGCTTCCGCTTCTTTGAATGCTTTAAGTGTCTGCGCATCATTAGCGCCCATGGCAACTTTTGCTACATAGACATATCCGTATGCCATGGCGATCATGCCAAGGTCCTTTTTGGGTAGTCCTTTGCCATTGGCAGCGAATTTTGCTACCGCTGCTCGAGGTGTGGCTTTGGATGCCTGACCACCGGTATTAGAGTAAACTTCAGTATCCAGAACCAGAACGTTGATATTGCGCCCTGAAGCCAAAACGTGGTCCAAACCGCCGTATCCGATGTCGTATGCCCAACCATCTCCACCAACGATCCAGACAGTCTTTTTGACCAGGAAATCCGCCACTGAGAGCAAATGTTTTGCCTTAGTATCCTGCATGAAGGTTAATTTTTGTTTTAGAGTAGCGACACGATCTCGTTGGGCATCAACACCAGAATCTGTTGTCTGGTCAGCATATAGGATCTCAGTAACCAGATCTGCACCAATTTGATCGGATAAACTTTGAACCAGTTCTTTGGCAAATTCAGTCTGGCGATCTACGGTTAAGCGCATACCAAGACCAAATTCAGCATTATCTTCAAACAATGAATTTGACCAGGCTGGACCGCGGCCTTGACTATTGACTGCCCAAGGCGTGGTTGGCAGGTTGCCACCGTAGATGGATGAACAACCGGTTGCGTTGGCAACAATGGTTCGATCACCAAACAATTGAGATAGAAGTTTTACATAGGGTGTCTCACCACAACCGGCACAGGCACCTGAGAACTCGAATAATGGCCTGAGCAATTGTGAATTTTTGACTGTGTTGGTTTCTATTTGTGCCCGTTCGATATCAGGAATGGTCAGGAAGTAATTCCAATTCTCTCGTTCTGTTTCCCGAATAGGGGGTTGTGGTGCCATGTTGATGGCTTTTAGCCCTGCCTGGGTTTTGTTTTTGGCTGGACATGCTTCTACACAGAGCGCACAGCCGGTACAATCTTCTGGGGCGATCTGAATAGTAAATTTATCACCCGGGACGCCTTTAAATTTTGCATCGATCGACTTGAAGGTTTCTGGTGCATTATCTAATAATTGACCATCGTAGACTTTCATTCGAATCACGGCGTGCGGACAGACAAACACACATTTACCGCATTGGATACAGGTTTCTGGATCCCACACTGGAATTTCCAGGGCAATATTTCTCTTTTCCCATTGACTGGTTGCGGTTGGGAAAGTACCATCATGGGGCATTGCGCTGACGGGCACATTGTCGCCTTCGAAACTGATCATTGGCCCGAGAACATTGCGGACAAATTCGGGAGCTTCTTTTGCAACAGCAGAATGAAGGGTCAATTTGCTGGATAAGTTGTTGGTGTATTTCACTTCATGCAATTCAGTCAAAGTATGGTCTACTGCTTCGAAATTGCGATTAACAACTGCTTCACCACGTTTGCCATATGTTTTTTTGATCGATTTCTTAATTTCGGCGATTGCCTCATCACGTGGCAAAACGCCACTGATAGCAAAGAAGCAGGTTTGCATGATGGTGTTGATGCGATTCCCCATGCCAGTTTTTTCTGCCACTTCATGAGCATCGATGACGTAGAATTTTAATTTTTTATCAATAATTTGTTTTTGAACTTCGACTGGAATATAATCCCAGACTTCATTATGCTTGTAGGTTGAGTTCAGCAAGAACACCCCACCATCTTCTGCATATTTCAGCATGTCAATTTTTTCAAGAAAATTGAATTGATGGCAGGCAACAAAGTTTGCTTCTCCTGTGCCGATCAAATAAGGAGCACGCATTTCGCCAGGTCCAAAGCGGAGATGGGAAATGGTTATCGAACCAGATTTCTTTGAGTCGTAGACAAAATAACCCTGAGCACCAAAGTCGGTTTCTTCTCCAATGATCTTAATTGAGTTTTTGTTAGCTCCTACGGTTCCATCCGCACCTAACCCAAAGAAAACACAACGGGTTGTGTTTGATTCAACAATAGAAAAAGAAGAATCATAATCCACACTGGTGTGGGTCAGGTCATCATTGATACCAATGGTGAAATGATTCTTTGGATTCGCTTTTTTCAATTCATCAAAAATTGCTTTAGCCATTGCGGGTGTAAATTCTTTTGATGATAAGCCATAGCGACCACCAATTACAATTGGCAATTGCGTAAATGGCGCTAATCCAAGTGCCTTACCCTCATATAAACTTGAGATCACATCCTGCAGGAGAGGTTCCCCAACAGCACCGGGTTCTTTGGTGCGGTCCAACACAGCGATTGATTTAACACTTGCGGGTAGTGCCTTCATCAAATGCTCTACAGAAAATGGTCGATACAAATGAACGGTAATCACACCGATCTTTTCACCATTAGCGATCAATTTTTTGACCGTTTCTTCCACAGTCTCTGCCCCAGAACCCATGACGATGATTACTCTTTCGGCATCAGGTGCACCGAAATAATCGAATAAGTGGTAATGTCTTCCGGTTATTTTGGCAAATTCATCCATAGCCTGTTGGACGAATGCAGGACAATTATCATAATATTGATTGACTGTCTCACGTGCCTGGAAGAATACGTCTGGATTTTGGGCAGTACCACGTAAGACGGGACGTTCTGGATTTAATGAACGGTTGCGGTGTGCAATGATCGTATCATAATCAATCATTTCTCTCATATTGTCTTCAGTCAATTCACTGATCTTGTTGACTTCATGAGATGTTCGGAATCCATCAAAAAAATGGACAAAAGGAATGCGGCTTTTCAGTGTGGCTACGGTTGAAATCAATGCAAAATCATGGGCTTCCTGTACTGACCGCGATGCTAATAACGCAAAACCAGTGGTGCGGACTGCCATAACATCGGAATGATCCCCGAAGATAGATAAGGCATGCGTGGCAATTGAACGGGCGGACACATGAAAGACAGTTGGGGTTAATTCACCGGCTATCTTAAACATGTTCGGAATCATCAGTAATAAACCCTGTGAGGCAGTAAAAGTGGTTGTCAATGAACCTGTTTGCAGGGCACCATGAACAGCACCGGCGGCCCCACCTTCAGCCTGCAATTCCGCAACCAGAGGAACGGTTCCCCAGATATTTTTTAATTGTTGTGCTGACCAGGCATCAGAAAATTCGCCCATACCAGATGAAGGCGTGATTGGGTAAATTGCAATCACTTCATTCAACCGGTATGCAACCCTTGCGACTGCTTCATTTGCATCGATTGTGATTTTATTAGACATGATACATCTCCATTAATTTTTCTTCGGGATTAACCGAGTTTATTCAAAAGATTGAGAAAATCTCAAATTTCTTTATTTAATCCAATTCTTAAGTTTAGAAGTCAAATCATAAAAAAAACAGTAATAATTATCATAATACTATGTGTGCCCTGTCATAAAGTTCAGACAACCTAGCCGGAAACTTCGTTCTGGTTTGGTTTCCCCCGATAAAACAGGTTTATTCAGGTATTATAATGGAGAATCTCTTAAAAAAGCGAATAATTTGAGAAAAAAAGCACAATTGAATCAGAAAGAAAAACCAAGTATTGGAAGTGCAAGAGCTAATGTTGCCAGGGTTTTAGCATCCTGGATTTTGCCTGACCCCATCATTTCCAGTACCTGTGTATATGGAATCCTGGATATATGCAGGAATTCATCTGCATCAGGGTCGAGCACAGATGGATAAAGACCGGTTGCCAGATAGGTGTACATATGCTCATTGGAATATCCTGGCACCAGGTAAAAGTCTCCTAATAATTGTAAATTCTCAGCTCCCATCCCTATTTCTTCCTGAATTTCCCGCATTGCACAGATTTGAGGTGGTTCATTATCCTCAACGACTCCAGCTGGTAATTCCAATAATTGACTTTCAGAACCCAGCCGGTATTGGGTCACAAAATATACATTGCTATTCTCATCAATGGGTAATATAGTGACAGAATTATTATGATCTACCAGATCGTAATAACTTTGTTTCTGATTCGGCAATTCTAAAAATACTTTTTGTACTTTGAATGCACGACCTTGATAAACTGATTCACGCTTGATTATTTTGAAATCCATGAAAATCTCCTCATTTAAAGGATAAAGCGGGGGTAATAACCCCCGCTGGGTATTTGTGAAAAATCATTGAGATTATGGGATATTGATTACCTGACCAGGAGTGAGTGTATACGGTTCTTCCAAATTATTGGCGTAAATGATGTCATTGGGATCGACATCTCCGAATTGACAGGCAATTTTATAGATAGTATCACCAGCGAGTACATTGTATGTGGTAGGATGAGCAATTAATGCTCGTTCGAATTCTACTGGCCAGGTGCTATCGGTCGGAATTGTCAATACGGTTCCTGGTGCAACAAATCCACTTATATTGTTAATACTCACCAAATCATTCGGATTGATATTAAATCTACGGGCAAGACAATAGGGGAATTCACCGTCCTGCACTGTATAAGTGGTTGGCAGACCAGGAGTCGCTGTTGGAACGACGATTGCTGCTGTCGTAGGTAATGATTTTGGTGTTTCTTCTAAAACAGCCTCAGGTGTTGCAGTGGCGATATCCTGTGCAGGCTGTCCCGCATCACCGCTGACCTGAGCAGCTGCAGTTTGGGTCACCGCAAGGATTTCAGTTATGCGGTTGGGGTTGTTTTCAGGCCCAACTGGAAATGGAATGTCTGGAGTAGCAACAGCTACATCTCCACCGCCACCTTTGGTGGCTGAGCGTGTGCATCCGCCCAGAACCAGGCTTAACATCAAAATGATTAAGATCATTGGATAAACAATTTTTTTCATGAGCAAGATCTCCTTCTTCCAAAACCATCTAACGATAGTACTTTTTATTCTAAAACCTTATCAAAATAGTAGCATAACCACAATTTGACGTCAAGTTAGAACGGATTCAGGTTAATGAAAGCAAAGGTACTGCTTCTTTGGCGAAACCTCTGCTATCTCACCATACTAGCCCTTAGCAAGGATTTTATCATTCTGATATTGGAATAACAACTGTGAAAGTGGATCCTTGCCCGACGGTTGAATCAACCCAGATACGTCCATGATGACTTTCAACGATTGATTTAACGATGGCCAGTCCCAGACCACTTCCCGGTATCTCTGTTCCAATCACATTTCCAGAGCGATAGAATTTATCAAAGATGTAAGGTAAATCCACGGCTGGAATTCCAAAACCCTGATCGGCAATCTGAAGGATTAATTGGCTTTCCTTCGTAATCAAATTAACCGATATGTTTGTGTCTGGTTTAGAATATTTGATGGCGTTGGTCAGAAGATTATTTAATAATTGTCGCATCTGGATGGGACTCGCAAAAATCAATTCGCTTGAATCAGGCACATTGATTTTTAAACGAATATTCGATTGTAAAAATTTTGGATTCAATTCGTCAATGGCTTGATGAATAAATACACTCAGGTCTAATGGCTCTTTCCGGGTGTCAAATCCAGCTTCAATTCTACCAAGATTGAGCAAATCATCCACCAGGTTGGTGATGTTGTGGACAGAAAATTGAATGCGATCCAGAAAATTCTTTTGAAGTTCTTGAACAGGTCCAGCTCTTTCAACCAGGTCTACGTATCCTAATATCGCTGTGAGTGGGGATCGAAGATCATGCGATACCGTGCTGACGAAATCGCTCTTAATGCGATCCATCTTTTTCAGAGAAGTAATATCATGCAATGTAATGGCATATCCGATATTGGTTATTTTTGACAGATGGGCACTGAAGATACGTTCATCATCAGTATTAATTTCAGCCGATTTACCCAGATAAGTCTCAAATTTTTTGATGATTTCTAATAATTCTGAGTCAATGGGATACATCTGTATGGGTGAACCCACCAATTTCTCGCCACTCACTCGTAATACGGTTTTTGCGATTTCGTTAATGATCAGAATGCGAAAATCATTATCGAGAACCAGAACTCCGTCTTCAATCTGATTGATGATGGTCTCCAATTTTGTTCGCTCAGCTACCATCTCGGAAAAAATTCGTGAATTTTCGATAGCGATAACAGCATATTCCGCCATGGTTGTCAGCAGTCCGATATCTCGTTGAGAAAACACCATTCTTTTGTTGCGGTTGTCGACGCCCAATACACCAATAATCTGTTCTTTCAGTTTCAGAGGAATATATACCAGACTGTGTACCAAATAGGATGTTTTTATTTTTTGCGGTGTATTGTCGTCGAAAATGACAACCTTGCCATTTTTAACCACTGAACCAATTAACGAATCATTCACAGGTAATCGGAATGTTGAGACGAAGTCCTCATTGAAATTCCGGGAAGCACGCATATATAATTCGCCGGTGTTTTCATCAATCAGCAACAAACTACCTTCTTCTGCTCCGGTGAGTTCAACTGCAGCTTCAACGATCATCCTTAAGACGATATCGACATCCAGGCTGCTGGTAACCATTCTGGCTAAATCTGTAAGCGTTTCCAGGTCATTGACTCTGGCCTGGAGCTGTTGGGTCGCCCGGCGTGATTCTAATAAAACATAATTCCGTAATGTTTGACTTTGGGATAAATTTGCTTGAATTGAATTTTGAATATCTTCCCTTGTCAATGGTGTGGAAAGGTAATCGTTAATGCCTAATCGCAATGCTTGTTTAAGGGTCTGGTGTTTTTCACTAATTGTGTAAAGAATAATTGGAAGTAATGGGTATTTCTGTCGAATGCTTTTTATCCAGGTGAAATTTTGCTGGGCTGCAATGTTTTCGTTAATGATTATCAAGGATGGAATTTTCATGGAAAAGTATTGTTGAGCATTCTCTAAGCTTTCACTGACCAGTACTGTGAAACCCATTGACTGGATAATTTGGTTCAGGAGCCGGTTGGTTTGAATCTCAGCATTGATGATTAATATCTTTTGAAGTGGTTTATTTTCGGTTGTCATAGGATTTATTCAGTGATGGGCAAGGATAGAAGGAATGTAGCACCATACTCCGGATGATCTTCTACCCAGATTCTACCGCCATAGTGGAAAATAATTTTTTGAATCAGGTTGAGGCTGATACCAACACCCCCGAAGCGAATTTTTTCCTTTTTCTCAAAATGATTTTGATGAGAAAGAAACTGTTTTTTCGTGTGCTCCGATATTTTTCCCGTATTACTGATAGATAATAATGCTTTTGAACCAATATCCTGATTGAGTTTTATGAATATCTCTCCATTTTGTTCACAGAATTGAATGGCATTCGTCATAATTCCGTTAAGTGATTCATAGACATGGTTTGGGTTTGCTGGAACATTGAGTGAATTGATTAGAATCTCTTTCTGAATGGAAAGTTGATGGAGTTGGAGAATGGGTTGAAATCGTTCGCAAAGGTCATTAACCATTGAAACGAGATCAAACATCTGGTTCTGATTTATTTTCATGGAAAATGGATCAACATCAAGTAACGATGACAGGTTCTGAATTTCGTGCATACATTTATCGAAGGATTCTAGATGTTTTTTTGATGTTTCCTGTTCATT
The DNA here is from genome assembly GCA_019429225.1 of Anaerolineaceae bacterium. Classification (GTDB taxonomy): domain Bacteria; phylum Chloroflexota; class Anaerolineae; order Anaerolineales; family Anaerolineaceae; genus UBA6170. Next base: position 1,439 of record JAHYJK010000116.1, on the reverse strand, counting down.
TGAATCAACAGATTGTTGTAATTTCACCCATGATTCCTGTCCATCCGAAAGCATTTCATCCAGATTTTTTTTCGTCTTAGAAAATATTTCATTAACGATTTGTTCATTTATTTGCGAATGATGCACCAGGTTGGATAATGCCTTTTCGCGCGCTTCATAGGATCGGAATAATCTGGCATTCACAAATGAGATGGAAGCATAATCGGTTACAGCTTCCAGCAAACGTTGTTCACTATTTGAAAATGGATTGGGTAATTTCCGCATCAATACCAGCAATCCTATCACCTGACGTTGAATTTTTACCGGGACAATAATGATGGATTCCCCTAGTACCTTGACCTTAAACCGTTTGATCGGATCACCGGATATGCTAAGCGTTTCACCAGAGATAGCTACCAGTTGACTGATGCCATCATCCCAAACTTTATGCATTTTAGACAGGAATATATCCGGTAAATTATGTTGTGAAACTAACAAAAAATTTTTGCCCTTCTCTTCCTGTCTCATTAAAAACCAACCTAAATCTGATTGGCTTACTTGCGCAGAAATTTGCAGGATTTTATCAAATAGTATTTTATGATTTGTAATGGAAGTGACAGCTTTACCAATAGAAAAAATGGCCGTTAATTCTTTAACCCGTTGCTGAAGTTGCTGGTTGGTGATTTGTAAGCGGTTTTCCAGGTTTATGTGGTCGCGCCGATCATGAACCTGTTTCAATAAACGTTCAACTACCAATACCACTTCAGTATCTCTGATTGGCCAGGTGATGTAATCCGCTGCGCCAAGCCGGAAAGCCTGAATGATGTCTGCTTCGTGTCCTGCGCTTGCTACCATAATGGTTGGAGGCGTGATGCCATGCGAGGAGAGGGCAATCAGTAAGTCTTTTCCGCTTAATCCCGGCAAATTCAGGTTTGAAATGATAAGATCAGGATTTATTTGAACAGCTTTATTAATTGCGCTACTGGCATCAGCAACCTGAAATACCTGATAGTCTGTAGAAGCTAAAGCCTGATTTGCCAGGAAATCACTGATTTCTGGATTATTTTCAACGATTAAGATGCGATCTTTGATGGATTTCATAGGATTATCTTAGCATGAATTTTGTCTTTTTTATGATGTTTTAGGATTGAATTTAAAAATATAAGTTTTGTATAAGAGTTTTCTTGTTTACTTGACAATGATACATGGTTCAGCATAATATGAATATATGGAATATAAAGATTATTATAAAACATTGGGCGTCAAACGAAATGCTTCTAAGGATGAAATTAAGCAGGCTTATCGAAAACTTGCCATGAAATATCATCCGGATCGTAACCCCGGGAACAAAGAAGCTGAAGATAAATTTAAAGATATTAATGAAGCCAATGAAGTATTAAGTGATCCCAAAAAAAGAGCCAGGTATGATCAGTTGGGTGAGTCATATCAACAATGGCAAC
>JAHYJK010000115.1 GCA_019429225.1 Anaerolineaceae bacterium | reverse complement strand
TAAGTTTCCGCAACAATCTGGGCAGTGATCCCATATGCTTCCAGCGCGTTTGCTGTAATGGGTCCAATGCAGGCGATTATGGTTTGCGTTAAATAAGTTTTAGCTCGATCACCGAGAAGATCAAAAAAGCCGTGCACTGTGGATGCACTGGTAAAGGTGACAAAGTCGACACCTTTTTCCAATTCTTTCCATGCTTGCGGATCCGGTGAGTTTGTGACGGATTTATACAGGGGAAACTCATGCACAATCGCTTTATTTTGTAATAAAGCCTTCAACAATTCTTCCCTGGCACCTTCTGCACGGGGAAGAAGAATGTAGTTGCCTTCAATATTTCCAAGTGAATTAACGATCTCTTCCCCGATAAATTTTTCCGGCATGGCATCCACAGCAATTCCAAATTTATTCAATGCCTGCCTGGTTGCTGGGCCGATGGCGGCTATTTTTACGTTTTTGAAGTTATCGATGGAACATTCTGATTTCTGGAACTCTTCCCAAAACAAATGGACGGCATTCTGGCTGGTAAAAATAACCCACTGATATTGGTCCAATTGTTCCAACTCTCTCCGTAAACGGATAAGTTGATCAAAGTCCGGAACGATCCTGGTTGTAGCAAATAAAACCGGATCTGCGCCAAATGTTCTTAAGTGATTGATTAATTGTTCAGCCTGATGAGCAGGTCGGGTCATCAGGACACGTTTACCCAATAACATTATGATGCTCCTTTATCCATCTGCATTAATTTTTTTGCACCACGCCGCAAGATTGCTCCTGCTAACACCATTCCCAGTTGTGATGCTTGATCCAATGTGTTTTTACAACTTCCATTTACTCGCAAGATCTTTTCACCATCTACCGAAGCAACCAGTCCATCCATATAGAGAAGGTCATCCCGTATGGTTGCATAGGCAGCTATAGGGGCAGAACAACCACCGCCGAGATTTTTCAGAAATGAACGCTCTGCAATAACAGCATGGCGGGTATTTTTGTCCTCAATGGTCGATAGTATCGAATTTAAGGTTTTATCATTTTTGCGAGATTGAATGGCCAAAGCACCCTGACCAGGAGCTGGTAACATGATCTCCATGGATAATTCTTCCTGGACAAATTCCTGTAAACCCAGGCGATAGACACCGGCAGCCGCTAAAATAATGGCATCGTATTCACCATGCAAGGCTTTCTGAATGCGGGTATCGATATTGCCGCGCAGAGGCAATAAAACCAGATCGGGTCGTACATGCAGCAATTGAGCACTTCTGCGCAAACTGGATGTGCCTACTTTGGCCCCCTGGGGCAAATTCATCAAGTTGCATTTCTGTTTTGCAATCAGCACATCTTTTGGATTTTCCCGTGAAGGGATGGAGGAAATTGATAAACCGGCTGTGTCATCCACCGGCAAATCTTTGAGGGAATGCACCACAAAATCGATGGCTCCAGTTTGAAGAGCATGCTCCAATTCCTGGGTGAACAACCCTTTACCACCGATCTCAGGTAATGGTTGATCCAGTTTTATATCGCCTGTGGTGATAAAAGTTTCCAGGCGAAACTGAAACCCTGGTTGGATGTCCTGAAGGGATTGGCCGATATGATTTGCTTGCCATAATGCAAGTTTGGATTTTCGTGTTCCTAAAACAAAGATACGATCAGTCATTTTTTGGTTGTTCCAGATCAATTGGATATGCGTTTTCTTCTTCATCCAGCCCAAACAAGTAATGCAGGGTGTTGGTATACATATTCATTTCTTTATAGGTGGTTTCCATGCGCATTTTGCTTGAAGGCTCATGTAGTATTTTCTTAACCAAAGAGCGCGTAAGAAAATCTATTTTTTCCTGTAAATGTGGGTCAAGATCTGGATTGAGGTGGATCATTTTTTCCATTTCCTGGCGTCGGATCATTTCTGCTTTTCTATGCAATTTTCCGACGGTTGGCATCACTTCGATCCAATGGGAGTAAATTCTCAGTTCTTCTTCTAATATTTTTTCCACCTGTCTTGCTTCATGTTCACGGTGTTGTCTGGTCTGATCCAGACGTAATTTAAGATCATCCAGATCAATCAACTCCACACCGGGTATACTGCGAATGGCAGCGTCTATGTTGCGTGGCATGGCAATATCAAGAAATAAAATAGATGGATCTTTCCGAAGTTTCAGGATGGGGTGCAGAGAATCATGTGTGATGATTGGATGTTCGACACTTGTAGCAGTTATAACAATATCTGCACTTTGTAGAAAATTTTCCAATTCTTCAAATGGGGCAGCCTGACAGTCGAATTGATCGGCGAGATCAATTGCTTTTGAATAAGTTCGATTGAGAATGGTAATATTCTTGATATCACGTTGGTTGAATGTTTTTAAGGCAAGTTTACTCATTTCCCCTGCACCAACGACCAATATCATCTGTTTTCCACTTGCTTTCATCCATTTCTCAGCGATTTGAACCGCCGCTGAACCGATACTGGTTGGTTTTTTCCCAATCTCCGTTTCAGTATGAGCTCTTTTGGCTGCGTGGATAGCCGACTGAAATAAACTGGCAAGCGGGTGCCTGGCAGAACCTATTTCTAGTGCAATTGATAGAGCGTCAGAGACCTGACCTAAAATTTGAACCTCTCCTAAAACCTGTGATTCCAAGCCGCTGGTGACGCGAAAAAGATGTTCTACTGCAGCCATATTCTGGTATTGAACAAAGAGAGGAGCAATTTCATGTATTGAGAAACCTGTTAATTCAGCGACAAAAGCAAACATTGTTTGGAAAACTTTTGTTGAATCATCCAAAAACTCATGCTGATTACCCCGAAAGGTAACATAGATTTCAAAGCGATTACAGGTTGAAAGAATGGCAACCTCAGATTTTGGACCCAGAAATTGATGGTCGTTTTCTTTGTAATATTCCAGACTCTTTTTAATTCTTTGTTGCGAAAAACTGAATCTCTCGCGAATATCCAGGTTGGCATTTAGATGAGAGGTGCTTATACAATAGAAGTCCATATCAATCCTGCCAGATCAGGCGTAAACCTGTTCCTGTTGAAGAAATTGAAGCAACTGCCCCGCCGTCTTTTTCCCCTGATTAACACAATCTGGAATCCCAACACCTTCATAGGCGCTGCCCGTCAGGTACATACCGGGGATTTCCTGTGAACAGATAGAAAACAATTCTTTTACGCGCTCTAAATGTCCTACTTCATATTGGGGATTCGCTTTTCTCCACCGATACACACGGGTAAGAACTGGGTCGGCACTCAAGCCCAGGATCAAATTCAATTCTTTATAAGCTATCCGAGCGAGTTCATCGTCCTCTAAATCGACCATTTCTTCTTTGCCCGGCCCACCTACAAAACAACGTAAAAGCAAGTGATCATCAGGTGCGCGGTTGTCGAATTTTATGGAACTCCAGGTACAGGCAGTGATGTCCCGATTTTCAGTGCTCGGTATTACAAATCCAAATCCTGTGAATGGTTTTTGAATATCCTGCTTCCGAAATGCCATCGATATGGTGGCAGTCGAAACGTAAGGAATTTTTGTCAATTGATCCGCAAGTTTGGGGTGGAACGATTCCAATAATTCTGCTGCATTGTAAGCCGGTGTTGCTAATACAACCGCATCTGCGATGATATATTGTCCATTATCTAATTCAACAGAATACTTCAGGTCAGCGGCAGGAAGGATGGATATAACCCGGGTTTTTGTATAAATTTTACAGCCACTCAATGAGTCTTCCAAAGCGTTGACCAGTTCTTCCACCCCGTTTTTTAAAGAGATGAACAGCGAATTTAATCGGGAGTTGTTTTTGGGTTGGTGATTTGCAGCTTTTTTCTGTGTCAGCATGCCTTTTATCAAGCTACCATGTTTTTGTTCAATGGTGCGAAAACGCGGGAAGGTAGCCAAAAGACTTTGTTTTTCAGGGTCAGACACGTGGATTCCTGACATGAGAGGTTCAGCAATTTTATAAAGGGCTTCTTCGCCTAACCTTCTGCGGATGAAATCGCCCACACTTTCATCATCCGCGCCTTTGAATGGAGGGATAAACAGATCCATGCCCATGCGAATTTTGCCTGGCCAGGAGATCAAAGGGGATAACGCAAAGGGCATAATTTTGGTAGGGATAATAAGCATGACGCCATCTGGTAAAGGGGTTAGTTTGCCATTGACGAGAACATAGGTTTTCCGCTTCTCATCGTTTGTTCCGATCAACTCATCCCCGATTCCCAGCTCCTCAGCCAATTCAGCAGCCCATGGTTTTTGACGTAAAAAACAATCGGGCCCTCCTTCAATGGTGAAGCCATCCAATTTTTCAGTGGTGATTTTTCCACCGAGTTTTTCTCCTGCTTCAATCAGGGTGATTGAAAGTGGATTTCCGTTGTTTCTTTTATCTTTTTGCAGATAATAGGCTGCAGATAATCCGGTGATTCCCCCACCAACAATAACGATATTTTTTGCTTGTGAATGTGTTGCCGTTGAGTTTGTCATGATGATTGCTCCGATTCGATAATGATGTGGGCTAATGCCTCAATAAAAAGAGGGTGATCGTTTGGCGATGAAATGCGCATAAGATGGAGATTTAATTGTGTTGCCAGTTGCATGGCTTCCACATCGATGTCAAAAAGAACTTCAACATGATCGGATAAAAATCCAATGGGAGCGATGAGCACTGACCCTTTTCCAATTTTTGAAAATTTTTCCAGCGTTTCTTCCAATGACGGCCCCAACCAGCGCGTGTTTTGCGCTCCGGCACTTTGAAAACAATATTCATATTGAGAAGGTTGCAGCCCTGATTCTTCTGCAACCAGGGTAGCCAGATGGGCGAATTGTTCAGCATAAGGGTCTCCTTGCTCCGCTAATATTGCTGGGAGACTGTGAGCGGTGAATAGAACTGTTGGAGAAGGAAGCCCCTTCTGGCTGGCGATGAGCAATGATTCTTTGATGTTGGTAGCGATCGCCTTGTGAAACCGGTTGTTGGTGTACCATACACCAATTTTAGTTATAGAAAGATTGTTTTGCCAATCGGGGTAATTGGTTTGTTCTGCAATTGCCCTATCCAGGTGATCATAATACGCGCCGGTGCTCATGCGCGAGAAAAAGGGGGTCATGCAAATTGCAATGATCTTTGTGATACCTGCAGCAGCTATTTCAGCAACAGTTTCACGAATGTATGGATACCAATGGCGCATACCCACGAAAACCTTATAAGGTGAATCTGAGTTAGCATTCAAATAGTCTTCTAATGCCTGTGCCTGTTGACGGGTTGTATCAAGTAAAGGTGATTTTCCACCGATTATCTCATAGCGATGACGGATTTCTTCAATTAATTCGGGTGAAGTGGGTCGTCCACCACGCACATCCAATAGATAAGGTTCAACACTCTCCAGGGAGTCCGGACCGCCATACGCCATCATTAAAATTCCAGTTGTTGGTTTCATATTCCTCTTTACATGAACAAATTTAAAGTGTCTTGCGGTGCATGATAAATCGCAGTGAATATGGGTGTATCCCGTTCGGTAAACAATCTGGCTTCACTGCTGCGTAGATTGGTAACCAATTGTGAAAATTGCGCCAGATCTTCTGTTTCATAGGTGACGATAAATTCCTGATCCTGTAAACCGGTGGAATACAACAATAATTGTTTGATTTCAGGATATTGATGACCGATACGGATGTGTTCATTCATCATGCCCTGACGGGCATCACGACCCATTTTGTACCAGGAAGCAGTTTTTGAGAATGGGTAAACAATCAAATAGGTGGCGCGTTGGTCTTCAAATGGATCAATTTCCTGCGCGGATTTTCCACGAGCATAATCAGATGGTCGAGTCATCCCCCACCAGGATTCTTTGGTTTGTAAATATGCCCGATACTGGTTTGTGAGCACTGCCATTTTTTCAAAATATCGAGCCACTAAATTATTTTCTATCACTTGAATTGTGCTCCAGAGAATAATATCTACATTGGCGTGTAATGGATATGCCTGGTAAAGATCAAATTTAACGGCAGCTTTTTCGAGGTCAACCAATAAATTATTTTGAATAGTCTGTCTTTTTTCAGCAGTTTCATTCCAATATTGATCGGTAAATTGAAGAAATTGAAAATGACTGAGAAGCCTTAAGCTCATATTTTTGCTCCTTGTTGGAAAGTTGGATTAATGCTTATCGAATTAGTCGACCCTCTCCAGAAGTGCTTCCTCAAAGGGGAATGAACCCGGTTCATAGGAACAAAACGGCTCTTCTGCCAGATAATCACCGGTCATTGCAAAAGCACGTGAGCGTGAACCGCCACATACAAAACGATATTCACATTTGCCACAGCGACCTTTTAGCGCATCCTTGTTACGCAATGCCAGAAACAGATCGCTATGCTGGTAAATATCTTTCAAAGGGCGATTCTTCACATTGCCAGCGCTGACAGGTAAATATCCGGAGGGGAAAACTTCACCCAGCAAGGAAATGAACACAAATCCATCGCCAGCATTGACATGCATGGGTGCACGACGCATATTTTCATGTGATTCGGTAGATGGCGCTAAGTTTTGAATATGGGACTCAAGACCTTCCCGTAAGCGGGTATACGTGCCATTTAAATTCATATAATCATCGGGATTTAGATGATTTCTATCCAGATATGAACGCTGTAAAACAACTCTTTTGTAATGATGTCCCTCTGTAGTTTTCAGGCGCACATATTTTGATGCATCATAAATAAAATTTAAAACAGCTTCATAATCATCTGATTTTATTTCATCCTCAACCAACCCCCTTCCGGTTGGTACCAGGAAGAATATACTCCAGGTCATGACCCCTAATTGATGTACCAGGGCAAACATATCGGGAAGATCGAAAAGATTGTAGCGGGTAACGGTGGTATTCAGTTGGACTTTCAACCCCATTTGATTGGCTGTTTTCCAGCCATTGACAGTCCAATCATAGGATCCTTCAACACCACGAAAAGCATCATGTATCAGAGGCGTAGAACCGTCCAGGCTGAGAGAAATAGCTTTGGTGCCAACATTCTTGAGCTTGATTAAATTTTCAGGGTTTAATAATGGCGTTCCTGAGGGAGATAATGCCACTGGCAGCCCCTGTTCTGAAGCATAAGCAGCCAGATCAAAAATATCTTCTCGTTTAAAAGGATCCCCACCGGTAAGGATAAACAGGGGATGTGGTTTACCGAGATCTACGACCTGGTCAATTAACATTTTTCCATCTTCAAAGGAGAGCATGTTGGGATGGTGACTGGGTTGTGATTCAGCACGACAATGTTTACAAGCCAGATCACAAGCCTGGGTAGTTTCCCAGATGACCATGAATGGTCTCTGGCTTAAATCATAAGCAGGTCTTCGAATTAGTTTCATAATGTGTACCTTTTGGAGAAATTTTTATGTTGGGATGTTGTTATATTCGTCTACCATGGTGACGAGAACTTCATCTAAAAATTGATTCATTTTTTCGAAAATTCTTTGATTGACAGCATCATTTGAGGATTGTAAAGAACCAGTTTCGTGCATGGAATTGAGCATTGGTTGACGAAATAATAAGAAAGTCTGAATACATTCGGTAATCGATAAACCCATTGTGTGACAAATCTCACCGTACTGTTTTGATATCTGTTTGGCTTGATGCAAAAAAACTTCATTGTTATCTTCTCTGGCGCTATATTGCAGCATTAATGCAACCAGCCGGTTTCCCGTTCCACGCATTCCTGTGCGCTGTTCTGTTGAGAGTTTGTTGTACCAGTCTTGTTCGGAGATTTTTACATTCTGCATTGTTTCGCGCGTTTTAAGAATGGCGGCTTCCTGCAGGGTAGTGAGCTCCATGCTTTCTTTAGTCTTGATTTTGTGTTGGTTAATAAAATCATCCAGTGCTGATTTATGGTATTTTCTTTTTCCACCAGGTGTACGGACAAACTCGATTAACCCTTCATCACTCCACCTGCGTAGTGTTGTAAAATGTACCCCTAAATATTTAGCTGCTGAAGAAATGGAAAACCAGGAAGATTTTTCAGTCATATTTCTATGTATTCCTATGTTTTTATATAATTTTCTATGCTATTATAATCCCATAAAATGATAGGTTAATGAAATTTGGATTAAATTTGAATTAGAAAATCTCTGATTTTCCGAAAAAACTTAAAAAACAAAAATATGATAATGAATTTTCTATTCCGGATAAATTTTTTTGAAGTATACTGTTTTAATACATTTACTAAGGAGAAAACCCATGCATCAACGCGCGGTCAGTGTAAGTATTGGTTCAGTAACGAGAGATAAAGCAGTCGAAGTAGAGCTTTTTGGCAAAACCATTCAGTTAGAACGTATTGGCACCGATGGGGATATGAAGGCAGCTGCCCAGATGTTTCGCGACCTGGATGGCAAGGTGGGTGCACTGGGGGTCGGTGGCGCCTTATTAGGATTTCTGGTGGACCAGAAATGGTATGAACTGGAAAGCGTAAAACCACTGGTTCGGGATGTGAAGATTACGCCGGTGGTGGATGGCACCGGACTGAAAAGCACCCTGGAACGCAAAGCTGCAGCGGTGGTGGAGCCTTATTTGCAGGGGCAACCCAAACGCGTTTTTCAAATGAGTGGAGTTGATCGATATGGTCTATCGAGTGGTTTCATGAATTTGGGATATGAATCCATTTTCGGTGATTTAATGTTTGGACTGGGTATTTCAATTCCAGTCCATGATGATGCTGGGCTGAAACGGTTAGCTAAAATTCTGGTGCCATTAATTACCCATATGCCTTTCAGCTGGTTATATCCTACTGGAGAAAAACAAGAAGTGCGTTCCCCTAAGTTTACGAAATATTTTGAGTGGGCAACTGTGATTTCGGGAGATTGTCACTATATCACCAAATACATGCCGGAGCGGATGGATGGCAAGATTATTGTGACCAACACGACCACACCGAAGGATCGAGAAATTTTCAAACAGGCTGGCGTACGTTTGCTGGTGACTACCACACCGATGCTGGACGGTCGTTCCTTTGGCACCAATATGATGGAAGCCGGGATCGTCACAGCAAAAGGTTATACCGAAGCTGTTAAGTATCCATCAAAGACTCATTTTGGCCGTATGGAAGCAGCCATTCAGGAACTCAATCTATCTCCACAAGTGCAGGAACTTTAACCTATGGATGTAATTCTGACTGCTGGTGGTACACCCACTCCTGAAGATCCTTTATTTCCCTATTGTAATGGGTTACCCAAAGCACTTATTCCTATCGGTGATAAATCCATGATCCAATGGGTTTTAGATGCATTGGCCGCTGCAAAATCAATCAATCGTATTGTGTTGATTGGTCTGGATGATGATATTCAGGTGAAGTACCCACGTGAGATAGTACGCATCAAAGACCAGGGCAGCATGGTGGAAAACATTATCGCAGGAGCACATACATTACTATCATTTCCTGGTGCCAACCACTATGCGCTGGTTGTGGCATCCGATGTTCCAGCTGTTACGCCTGAAGCCATTGATTGGGTCAGCGAAGAGACCATAAAAGCTCAGAAAGATCTGGTTTATACGGTGGTTACACAACCGGTCATGGAGAAGCGTTTTCCAGGTTCTAAACGATCATATATTCCACTTAAAGATATGGCAATATGCGGCGGTGATGTTAATGCCATCAACCTGGAAACAGCAAATTACGACAATCCTTTATATCGCAAGCTCATTGATGCGCGTAAGAATGCACTCAAGCAGGCATCCCTGTTGGGCCTAGATACCTTGTTCTTGATTTTGTTACGCGCTATCACATTGGCTCAAACAGAAAGACGGGTTAGCAAACGCCTGGAAATTGATGGGAAGGTATCACCCTGCCCCTACGCAGAAATTGCCATGGATGTGGACAAACCTGGCCAATTGGAATTATTGAAGAAGGATTTACTGAATCAGTAACTCAAATACGGTTTGCCAATGTCCGAAAATGATATCCATAAATGGCCAGGGTAATTGCTTGCGGAAATAGCTTTGGTTTGTGTAACAGCGTCCAGAAGAATAATTTCCAGTATTCCAGGCGTTCCACTCCTTTAAATCCTAGTAAATAAATAGAGCGGAAGAAGGCACGCATGTAGCTCACATCAATTCCTCTGCTAATTTCGGGTGTCTTGATGGTTTTTAGTAACGTCAGGCAACGGCGATAATATTCTTTGGGGTGATACAACTGCTTGACCAGTTTGCTGTAACCAGATTTCAATAGCTGAATATCGAGATGAGGAATGATATTGGTCGATCCATCGGCATTATCACCTGTCATCTCGCCTAATAAGCGTCCTTCACCCAGCATACGTTTATACAGGCGCGTGCCAGATGGCGCCTGGAGTAATCCGATCATGGCGGTGGTGATACCGGCTTTGCTGATAAAGCTGGCCTGTTGTTCGAAAATTGTTTCTGTGTCAGAATCAAAACCAACAATGAAACCGCCCTGCACCATCATGCCTGCGCGCTGGATGATCTTGACGCTCTCCACCAGATCCCGGTTGCGATTCTGCTTTTTGTTACATTCAACCAGGCTATCATCATTGGGTGTTTCAATGCCGATAAACACAGCATTGAATCCGGCTCTTGCCATTAAGTTCATTAATTGCGGATCATCTGCCAGGTTAATGGATGCTTCCGTGTTAAACGGTATCCCGTTTTTCCCTTTTCGCCAATCTATCAAAGCTGGCAGCAATTCCTGTTTGATGATCTTCTTATTACCGATAAAATTATCATCCACCAGAAAAATAGCATCACGCCACCCCAGAGCATAGAGATTATCCAGCTCGGTTATCAACTGTTGTGCGCTTTTGGTGCGTGGACGATGACCTAACAAAGCAGTCACATTGCAGAACTCACAATCAAAGGGGCAACCACGTGAGAATTGCAGACACATGGTGGCATATTCCTTCAGGTTCAGCAACTCCCACATGGGTGCCGGGGTGGTACTCATATCAGCAAATTCGCTGGTCTGATAGATCCTTTGGGGTGTGCCCTGCTCCCAATCCTTAAGGAACAATGGCAAAGTAATTTCACCTTCATTGAGAATAAAATGATCCACCAGGGGGAAGTCCTCATATTCACCCGTGAAAATGGGTCCCCCAGCAATGACTGTCTTACCGGCTTCTTTACATCGCGCGATCACCTGGTGAGTTGAATCACGTTGAACCACCATGGCAGACACCATGACCCAATCTGCCCAGGAGATTGCTTCCTCAGTCAAAGGTTCAATGTTGAGATCAACAAGCCGTTTTTGCCAATTTTCTGGAAGCATAGCCGCGATGGTTATCAATCCCAATGGTGGATTGCTGGCTTTCTTGTCGATGAACTTTAAAGCGTGCTTAAAA
>JAHYJK010000114.1 GCA_019429225.1 Anaerolineaceae bacterium | reverse complement strand
CCAAAAGTTGTGGATGCAATGGTGCAATGTGCACAGAAACATGAAATCCCTTATCAATTAGAAGTATTATTAGGTGGAACAACTGATGCAAAAGCGATGCAAATTTCCCGAGCAGGCATGCCAGCAGGTTGTGTTTCAGTGCCAACCCGATATGTTCATACGCCATCAGAAATGGTGGATATCAATGATCTCAATAATGCAGTAAAATTATTAACCGCATTGATTAGTGAACCAATTAAATTAGCATGAATGTAAATAAACCATTTTCGATCCGATTAAGAAATTTATTTTTAACAATCAGCCTGTTATCAGTCGTTTTGCTTGGCGGTTGTGAATTTCAATTGGATTTCAGAGAATTGGTCAGTCAAATTGTCGAGCAAATTGTTCCGCCACCAGCGGTCACAGAAACACCTTCGGTAACTTCACCAACGGTAGAATCCACTGATGTGGTGGCGGTTACGCCAACCGCACTACCTTTATCTGGAGCCGTTGAACTGGTCATATGGGTGCCTCCTCAATTTGATCCGCAATTAGACACCCCAGAAAGCGTGTTGTTTAAACAAAGAATCGCTGAATTTGAAGCCAGCCATGAAGATATTTTTGTTACCGTACGTGTTAAAGCAGTGAGTGGTGCCACTGGTTTATTGGAGTCATTAACGATCACGAGTGCAGCTGCCTCTCAAGCCATGCCAACATTAGTAGCCTTGCCTCGGGCGGATCTGGAGACAGCTGTCTCAAGAAATTTAATCATTCCTTTTGATATGTATTCAAGCGAGATTGATAACCAGGACTGGTATGATTATGCCCAACGATTGACGGTCATTGGTGGGAGTTCCTACGGATTACCCTTTGCCGGGGACGCCATGGTGATGGTTTACAGACCGTCGATTGTTGGTGAACCCCCTGATACCTGGAATGACCTGATCAGACGAGGGGAAGCGATTTCTTTACCGGCAGCGGATCCTCAGTCATTACTAACGTTTGCATTATATTTATCCAGTGGAGGTGATTTGGAGAGTATTCAAAGACTGCCACCATTGGACCTTAAAATTTTAACCCAGTTATATCAATTGTATGCTGATGGTGCACAAGCCGGCGTATTTCCCCTCTGGCTAACCGAAATGCAAAAAGATTCTGAAGCCTGGACAGCCTATAATGAACTACGTAGCAATTGGGTGATCACCAGGTTAACCAGACATCTTTCTGATCCATCTGATGATTCAAATATAACGCATCTCCCAGAAATTAATGATACACCGACGACATTAGCTGATGGATGGGTGTGGTGTTTGACAGATCCGAGAGTACAGGTACATGAATTGTCGGTTGAATTAGCTGAGTTCCTGGTTGAGCCTGATTACCTGACCGAATGGACACCATTAGCGGGTGCCCTGCCGGTAAGACCATCCACATTAATCGGGTTTGAAGAACAAACGTTGCGAACCACTTTGGGGCAAATTGCATTATCAGCACATATACGTCCAAATAATGAGATTGTAAATGTAATTGGCCTGGTTATGCAGGATCAATTCGTGCAGGTGCTTTCTGGAAAAACGACCGCCCCATTTGCTGCCCAGGCCATTATTGATCGCATCGGAAATCCATGATAAAAAAATCGAAATTAAACAAACCTGGCTGGTTCAATCGTCATCTTTTGTTAGCCATATTTGTAGCTCTTTTTTTCAGCACTGCGATGACCTGGGTTGAGATGGACCCAGTGGTTGATCATCAAAAGAATGTAGATTTGTTACGAATGAAGACACAACAGGGGGCTATAACTGATTCTAGCAATGAGTCTCAGGGGATGAAAGAAATAGAATTACTGCCTGCCAGGCGTGATCGACAAACGGATGGAATTGTTTTCGGAAGTGCTTTATTAGTGGTCATCATTATTGGTGGCGTAATTGTTAATATAAGGGATGGATAAAGAATTTTCCATCGAATTTGAATACACTCCAAAAAACCTTAAATTTTTACTTGAATTCGTGATTTTCTGGCCTGGATGTATATAATGAAGATATCCAAATAAATTCTGGAGGATAAATAATGAAACTATTCCAACAGAAAAGTTTTAAAATTATTTCTATAATGCTTATCATTGTTATATTATTGATTTTCAAAAATCAAACAATCTATGCAGAAAATCCATCTGTTGAAAGCAATCTAGGGCCTGGAGAAGAAGTATTTGATGACCTATTCTTACAGGGTAGCGAAGTTTTGGTTGAAGGGCATGTTCATGGAATGCTTTTTGCAATCGGAGAAAAGATTGTTATTCAATCTGGAGCACAAATAGAAAATGATATATATCTTTTAGGAAAATCCATAACTATTGAAGATAATGTTGTGGTGGCTGGGAATTTATTTGTGGGAGGACAAAATGTCGTCATTCGAGCACCAATTAACCGAAACCTGGTGGTAGCGGCTGCAACTTTAGAATTAAGGCCAATGGCGGATATTGGGAGAAACCTTTTTTTTGGTGGGTTTCATTTAAATCAATTTAAGGTAAGTACAATAATGGATAATTTATACGCAGCTTGCTATCAAATTTCTGTCAACGGAACTATTGAAAAGAATTTGCGGGTGAGTGCAGTTTCCGTTCAATTATCGGGTGATGTAAAAGGAAATGCAGAAATTGCGATTGATGCCAGTGGAGATGATGAAGGTATCCGGATCTGGTTACCTTACATGCAACAGTTGAACATTCCAGATTTATTGCCAACAGGATTGGTGGTGGGGGATAAGGCAAGTATTAACGGTCAATTGATTTACACCAGTGCGAAAAATCTGGAGGAAAATTTACGCAACCTGCCATTACAAGGAGTGGTTGAAAATATATATGACTCGGAATCATCACAGTTTAATGCTGATCGAAAAGTTGTCACGAAAAATCCCTTTGTCTTAAGAATCTTCAGAATGATTCGACAGTTAGTTGGTTTACTATTCTTTGCCGTCATTAGTTGGAAATTTGGAAAAAGGTACATTTCTGAATCTTCTCAAATTGCTATCAGTAAGCCAGTAAACTCGTTGGGTGTTGGTTTTTTGAGTATATTAGTGGTCTATTTAGGCGCATTAGTTGCCTTAATCCTTATCTGTCTGATCGCTATCGTATTGGGAGTTTTTACACTCAATCAACTCAGTAGTTTATTATTCTTTATCGGCATTGCAGTGATCATTTTATCCCTGACAGTGTTTGGTATTCTGGCAATGTATGTCAGTAAATTTGTGCTAGCTTATTGGGTAGGTGGTTTCGTATTGAACAAATTCAAATTTGGCGGTAAAAATAAAGAAGTCTGGAGCTTAGTCACAGGCATAGTCCTCTACATAATTTTGAGTGCAATTCCAGTTTTTGGATGGATAATGGGTGTTCTGGTATCTTTGATTGGTATCGGAGCGATCTGGTATACCCTCCAAAAACATGATGAAGCCGGGATTTTACCTGATTTTGAATAAAAAAAGGATAGTTGATCAGAAAATGCTATAATCAAGCAAAAATTAGATGAATGGATTGGGAATGATGCAAAGGAAAGAAGTCCTGACATGGAATGATGTAGATCAATTAATTGACCATCTTATTCCTCAATTCGAAACAGAATTTGATGCTATGATCATGGTAACTCATGGCGGTATTATTCCAGGTGGGTTAATTTCTGAAGCCTTGCAGTTGGATACCATTCTCACCGCAGCTGTAGACTTTCCCAATGAAATGCAATTGGAAGATGAACGAAAAAAAGGGCGTTTATTAGCCTGGCCAAAATTTGTTCAATTTCCCGAGGATTCTTTACTCAATGGCAAACGTGTTCTGGTGGTGGACGATGTCTGGGGTTCAGGCCGAACTATCACTGCGGTACGAAACCGGGTGGTGAGTGCTGGCGGACAACCATATACCTGTGTTTTTCATTTCAACCCCTATCGAAATTTATTTGGCAATGTCCGTCCGGATTATTTTGCAGCGATTACTGATGCGCATATTCTTTATCCCTGGGAAATCAACCGTGGCCCTGATGTTGTTATGATGCAGGGTGGAGGACACGAGTAATTTATTCAGGTCGTTGAATTATATTGGAAGTAATATTTTTAGATATTCTTCAACCATATTATCCAGGCTAAACATTTTCACTGCCTGTTCTCTTGCTTTACGTTGGAAATGACCAAGATTGTTTAAAATCTGTGTGGCTGCATCTGAAAGGCCAGTGACATCTGGGGGTTCCAGCTCCCAATAATTACTACCATAAGGAACTGTTTGGCCAGCGTCATCTTCTAATATTTCAGGTAACGAGCCCGTAGCATATGAGACCACAGGTAGGCCACAAGCCAATGCTTCAATGACCGCGTTTGGACAGGCAGCATTCAGATCTGCGGAAAAAAGTAGATGTGCAGAACGATCTAAGGTGGGGATTTCTGCTCGGGGAATAATGCCAGCCCAGGTCAGCCAGATTTTGGTAGCACTCGAAACTTTATCAATTATTTCTTGCGGAACTTTCCCAGCGACCATCAGTTCAATGGGTTGTGAAAAGCGTGACTGAAGGGTTTCTACCAGTTGAATGGCATTCATTAAGCCGGATTCATTCCCCTGACCTAAATGTCCTTCCACCAACAAAATCCGAATATGATCGTTCGGACGATGATGAAAACCATCCGGATGATAAGTTTCCAAATTAACCCCATTGTAAATGACAGTTGATTCAACATTGGAGCGTCCATAGGCAGTCTGCCACCAGGATCGGGCAAACTGAGATTGGTAAACAATAGCATCCGCGAGGTGTTTGCGAATGGTCGAAAGGATGAGATTGCCGTATTCGCTACGCAGATAATGTTTGATCCCGGTCTTATGTTTGCGATGTATCCAGTTCATCCCATTCAGGCGTTGAACAACACGAATCCCTCTCCGCCGGGCTTGCCAGATGGTTGCTAAGTGTTTTGTCCCGCCAACAACCAGAATTGTCTTTACCGCCGGATCCAATGCATCAAAATGTGCATGAATTCCTCTGGCATTTAAACCCTGGATCAATTTTGCCTGAAAGGAGGTGGGTCCTCCCAATCCTTCCAGTTTTGGCATCAGGGCAATACTTTTTTGTTGATTTTTGAGAGAAGTATGATCTATCATTTTTGAATTTTGAAATTGATTCAGCTATAAAGACTTGGATTTATAATTTCGGGTGAATGTTTACCAGAGCATCGATGATCTTTTCCGCGGCATACCCATCCCCAAAAGGATTAGTCGACTGAGCCATCTGCTCATAAACAGCTTTATCTTCGAGGAGTTCAACTGCGTTGGAGACAATTCTTTCGGGATCCGTACCAACCAATCTTAAAACACCCGCTTTTACGCCTTCCGGACGTTCGGTCACTTCACGCATAACGAGTGTGGGTTTATGTAATCCCGCTGCTTCTTCCTGAATGCCACCGCTATCTGTCAGCACCAGGACTGCATGCTTCAACAAATGTGCCATCGGTAAATAATCTAAAGGTGGCAACAAGGTTATATTTTCAACATCCCCTAAGAGACGATAAACTGGTTCCTGAATGTTGGGGTTGAGATGAACCGGATAGATGATATGGTATTGGTTTTTATAGCGCTCGGCTAAGGTCTTCAAAGCGTTGCAAATATCAACAATTGGCTGACCGAAATTCTCCCGGCGATGTGCTGTTACCAGGATCAGTTTTTTTTGATTTAATCCAATGTGGTGTTGTTCAAAGAGCTTTTGAACATCATCAGGTGCTGGATGAGAAGTGATGATACGTAAAGCATCGATAGCCGGATTTCCTGTGACAGCTATGCGCCAATCTTCCACCCCTTCATTTAGCAGGTTTTGTCTGGCATCTTGTGTGGGTGCCAGATGTAAATCAGCAACAACCCCGGCAATTTTACGATTGATTTCCTCCGGGAATGGTTGCCACTTATCGCCCGTGCGTAATCCGGCTTCCACATGGCCTATTTTGATGTGATTATAAAATGCCAACAGGGCAGAAGTCATCACTGTTGTGGTATCACCCTGTACCAGTATCCAATCCGGTTGGATCTCTTTCAGAATTGGATCTAAATTTTGCAGTATGGATGCAGTGATTTGAGCCAGACTCTGGTTGGGTTGCATTAAATTTAGATCAAAATCTGGCACAATGTTAAATGCACTTAAAACCTGATCCAGCATCTGGCGATGTTGGGCAGTCACACAAAGATAAGATTCAATATCAGGATGGGATTGAGCAACCTGGATCACGGGGCACATTTTTACGGCTTCAGGTCGGGTACCGATAATATTAAGCAATCTAATCTTAGACATCAACTTCCCTTTTGGAAACCCCGAGCCGATGGGTATTGAATCCAGCGACTTCCCAGGTTTCAGGCTTCCAGGCACCCACAGTATCCAGTATGACGCGGGCTGGCGTGATGCTTACCAATTCGTGTGGATCTAACCTTTTGAACTCGGTATGATTGACAAGCAGTACGATGATTTCAGCTTGTCTGACAGCTTCTTCCAGCGTGGTAGCCATAAGTACCCCTGGAACCATAAAATCGGGTTTAAATGGTTCAAATGCAGTCACACTTGCCCCACTTTCAGCAAGTTTGTGAGTAATTTCTATGGCTGGACTTTCGCGCAGATCATCTACATCTGGTTTGTACGCCAATCCAAGAACGGTCACTTTTTTATTTTCAAGCCCACCGAGAATACGTTTAATTAAATCTACCACGTGATCCGGTTGAGAGTCATTTACCAGACGGGCGGTGTGAATCAATGGGGTGATATCCGGCGCAGCTTCCACCAGGAACCAGGGATCCACGCTGATACAGTGTCCCCCAACACCTGGACCTGGTCGCAGGATATTCACACGGGGGTGCAGGTTGGCAATGTCAATGGCTTCCCACACATCCACACCAAAGCGATCAGCCAATCGGGCAAATTCATTAGCAATGGCTATGTTCACATCCCGATAGGTATTTTCCATTAATTTCACCATCTCAGCGGTGGTGGCTGTGGTGGTGATAATCTCACCTTTGACAAAAGTTTGATAAAGGGCTTTACCAATTTGTGCTGACTTTTCATCCATGCCACCGATCACACGGGCATTTTCAATCAATTCTCTTAGAATTTGACCTGGTAAAACTCGCTCTGGTGAATAAGCTACATGAAAATCATCTCCAGCTTTCAGCCCAGATTTTTCCAGAATGGGTATCAAAATGTCAAATGTTGTCAGAGGAGGGGAGGTGGATTCAAGCACAACCAGATTCCCTTTACGCAAGAAAGGCACAATGGATTCAGCTGCAGATTTTACATAGGTCAGGTCAGCTTTCTTTTCGTCGTAAAAGGGCGTGGGTACGGCGATGATAAAAGCTTCCGCTTCCTCCGGATGATCTGCAATGACCAGATTCCCGGATTGAACAGCAGCCTGCACTAAAGTTCTTAAGCCAGGTTCATAAATATGTACCTCGCCGTTTTGTAAACTATTAACAACTTTCTGATTTACATCCACACCAATCACCTTCACCCCTGATGTGGCAAAAGTGCTGGCGGTTGGGAGACCGATATAACCTAACCCTAGAACACAAATTTTATTAAATTTCACGAAAACACCTCTGAAAATGGAATTTATTCTTCAATTTTCACCAATGAGTTTTATTATCTCACAAGTCAGAAAATCTGAAAACAGATCAAAAATCATCCTGGCAAAAAGGATAATTATTTTCAACACATTTTTGCATTCCAACCCAATCTGGAACTCAATAATAACTTCTTAGAAGATAAACAAGATAAATCATTTGGCAGGGTATACTTTATCTTAATCAGATATCCAAAATTAAATTTCAAACAAGTAGTACATTGTAGTCTTTTGTTGCCCATTATTAAAAATTCTAATAGAATCATTTATGAGAAAATTTATTATTTGTTTTGATTTTTTCCAAATGAGGTTCTCGATCGTTTTTTGAACTGAAGGATTACTTCCTTGATGAAAATAAAAAAATAAATGAAGTCTGGAAGGAAAACATGCCCCCTACACTATATTTAATTGATGGTCACGCACTCGCTTATCGAACTTTTTTCGCCATGTCTTCCACGGGTGGTGATACCATGAGAACATCAAAAGGCGAACCCACTGCTGCGATTTTTGGTTTTATGAGTGTGTTATTTCGTTTATTGGAAAAAGAAAAACCGGAATATCTGGCAGTTGCCTTTGATACCGGAAGAACGTTTCGCAATGATATTTTTCCGGATTACAAAGCAACCAGGGCAAAGATGCCGGATGAATTACGTGGCCAGATAGAGCGTATTCGAGAAATTATTGATGCATTTGACATTCCAAGACTGGAAAAAGAAAACGCTGAAGCAGATGATGTTTTAGGTACGATTGCCTATCAGGCAGTGGAAAAGGGTTTGGGTGTCAAAATCATCACCGGGGATCGGGATCTCCTGCAGTTGGTGAATGAGCGGATTATTGTAAATCTCCCCGGTCGCTCCATGGCGGATGCGAAGGATTATTCGGTCGATGATGTCATTCAAAAGATGGGTGTTCGGCCGGATAAAGTCATTGAGTTAAAGGCACTGATGGGTGATTCATCCGATAACATCCCTGGTGTTCCAGGGGTTGGAGAGAAAACAGCTCTAAAACTATTGGAAGATTATGAATCGATTGAAGAAATTTATGCACATCTGGATGACATTCCCCCAAAATTCAAAACGAAACTGGAGAATGGGAAAGACCTGGCATTCACAAGCAAAGATTTAGCCAGAATCCGGACGGATATTGATATTGCACTCGATCTTGAAAAATCCAGTACGGGACATCTTGACTTTAAGAAAGTTGAAAAGATTTTCCAGCAATTGGAATTCAGAACTTTGATTGGACGACTGCGCGATTTAGAAGCAAAACATGTTGAGTTTGGTCCATCACAACAGCTTTCTTTGTTTGGAGAACCGTTGGATAAAGTTGGTAATTTATCTTTATCTCAAATTGAGACAATTGTGGTGGATACCGAAGAAAAATTACGTGAATTAGCAGAAGAATTAGCACAAGCAGAAATCCTTAGCTTCGATACAGAGACAACCGATACGGATCCGATCAAAGCAAAATTGGTTGGTATATCTTTATCCACAAATGCTGCCAGGGGTTATTACATTCCGGTTGGTCATCATTCGACTGAAAAACAACTGAGTCTTGATTCAGTTATCAAAGCTTTGCAACCCCATTTTGAAAATGAGAAAATTAAAAAAGTTGGCCATAATTTGAAATATGATGGGATCATGCTTTCGAAATGTGGCATCCAAGTACAACCGTATTTCTTCGATACCATGATTGCAGCCTGGCTGGTTGATCCGGGATACGCTGGATTTGGTCTGAAGGATTTGGCTGACAAATATTTGAATCTCCAAATGACGCACATCGAAGATCTGATTGGAAATGGTAAGGCACAGATCAATATGGCAGATGTAGCCATTGACAAAGTAGCCGAATATGCGGCTGCTGATGCGGCTGTTCCTCTGATATTGTTACCTGTTCTCAAAGAACTCATGGAAAAGAAAAACGCAATTAACGTCTTTGAAAAACTTGAAATGCCATTAATCCCGGTCCTTGCAGATATGGAACAATCAGGCATCATGATTGATAAGAAATTCTTTTCCGATATGGAAGAAGAATTAAGTCTACGGTTGACAGAAATTGAGCAGGAAGTTCATAAGCTGGTCGGTTATTCTTTCAATATTAATTCCACGCAACAATTATCGGTTGCGTTATTCGAAACATTGGGTTTGCAATCACCGTTCAAGAAAAAAACAGCCAGTGGACACTACTCCACCAACGCAGCTGTCTTAGAAGAATTGCAAGGGAAACACGCTGTGGTGGACTTGATGTTGGAGTATCGTGAACTGTCCAAATTACAATCCACCTACGTAAAAACGTTGCCGGAACAGGTTAATCCTGAAACTGGCAGGATCCATACCTCATTCAGTCAGACGGTTGCCGTCACCGGGAGATTGTCATCTTCCAACCCCAACCTGCAGAACATTCCAACCCGTACCGATTTGGGCAGGAAGGTGCGCTGTGGTTTTATTTCCAAACCTGGATATGGTATTCTGGCTGTAGATTATTCACAGGTAGAATTAAGAATTGTTGCACATCTATCACAGGATGAGGCCATGCTATCAGCTTTCAAAGCAAACCAGGATATTCATGCAACCACTGCTGCTGCCATTTATGAAGTACCCTTGGAGAAAGTAACAAAAGAACAAAGGAGACATGCCAAGGCAATTAACTTTGGTTTAATTTATGGTATGAGTGCATTTGGTTTAAGTCGTTCGACTGGATTGACTTTATCAGAAGCTGAAAATTTTGTAAAAGCCTATTTCAAGCGTTTTCCGCGGGTAAAGGAATATCTGGATGGCTTAAGGAAAATGGCGATGCAGCAAGGATATGTGGAAACAATGGTTGGAAGAAGACGCTACTTCCCCAATCTGGCAACAACTACCAATGTAAATGCAAGAAACCAGCAAGAAAGAGAAGCAATCAATGCTCCCATTCAGGGTACTGCAGCAGATATTTTGAAAATTGCTATGATTAATTTGTCTTCTGCCTTGCAAAAATCAGGATTAAAGGCGAAAATCTTATTACAGGTTCATGATGAATTATTATTAGAATGTCCTGAAGAAGAAAGAAATGAGACTATAATTTTAGTACAAAGTGTGATGGAAAATGCA
The DNA here is from genome assembly GCA_019429225.1 of Anaerolineaceae bacterium. Classification (GTDB taxonomy): domain Bacteria; phylum Chloroflexota; class Anaerolineae; order Anaerolineales; family Anaerolineaceae; genus UBA6170. Next base: position 1,300 of record JAHYJK010000114.1, on the reverse strand, counting down.
TACAAACTAAGTATTCCATTATCAACAGAAGCCCGTTGGGGGTTTAATTGGGGTAGTCTTGAAGTAATTGACATAAAAGGTAAGGGTTAAGGGTATGAGTGGAGATCAACAAGCATTTCTAACAGCAATGAATCAAGGGCATTCCGCCGCGTGGGATCAGAACTGGTCTGAAGCCGTAAATCATTATCGGGTTGCCTTAGAGCAATACCCTGAAGATCCGATGGCATTGATCAGTATTGGTTTGGCTTTGTTGGAAATGCAGGATTTTGAGGGTGCTTTGATGCATTATCAAAAGGTCTCTTCCATTTCGCCCAATGACCCAGTTCCTTACGAAAAAATGGCTTATATCTATGAGAGCATGGGCAGAATTAAGGACGCAGTAAAAATTGGAATGCAAGCAGCAGAAATGCAATTACGTTCGAAAGACGTAGAAAAGTCAATTGAATCGTGGCAGCATGTAATTGCGTTAGAACCTGAAAACTTAAGTGCCCGAACACGCCTGGCGATGATTTATGACAAAATGGGTAAGAAAACAGAAGCTTCAGGTGAATATCTGGCTGCAGCCAGCTTAATGCAAAGTGCAGGTGATAATCAAAAAGCTATCCAGGCAGTACGATATTGCCTTCAAATTTGTCCTGATAATATTGATGTGCAAAATGCAATGAAATTGCTGAAATCCAATCAGCGCTTGCCGAAACCCGTAAGAACCAAATCTGATAAACCTATGCATCAAGTTCGGTTAGCAAATATTCAACAATTACAGACGAATGAGACATCCGAGACTGAATCAAAAATGGATCCGGTTGCTGAAACAAGGCAAAGTGCCTTAGAAGAGTTGGCAACCATGTTGTTTGATTCCAGTGATAGCGATTCGGGATCATCTGGAAAACGAGGTATCGCTGCTTTAACGCGCGGTACAGGGGGTCTATCATTGGAACAATCAGAACGAACAAGGATTCTTTTACATCTGGGCCATGCGATTGATCTGCAATCGGGTGGCAATGAGAAACGTGCAGCTGAAGAGCTTCAACGAGTTCTGGATATTGGTTTGGAAAAAACCTCAGTGTATTTCACACTAGGCCTCTTTCTGGTAGAGGACAATCCACAGAAAGCCTTGAAGTATTTGCATAATGCATTACGTAGAAAAGAATATGCAATTGCCTCCTATCTTCTGATAGGGAAAATCAATGAAAAACAGGATAATTTGCAGGATGCCACAACTGCTTATTTACAGGCTTATCGCCTTGCTGACCTGATGACTGTGCCGGAAGAATATGTGGATGAACTGAAGCAATTGTAT
>JAHYJK010000113.1 GCA_019429225.1 Anaerolineaceae bacterium | reverse complement strand
TTATTCACAGAATGACTCCATTATAAATATTTACAAAATTTGTCAATATTTTGTACAAGGGTAAAGCGATTGGTATCTACGCAGTGCGAAGAGACATGTTATCCAATCATTGGAGTTTTTCTGTCAGTTTTTTTGCCCAGGCTTGAATTGCTTCCTCATCCCGGATATCACTGGCCGGGACACTGCCTGCCATCATCTTAAGCGGGAACTTCAGCTTGGTCGGATCATACTTGCCACCAAACATCTCTATCTCCACCGGCTTCAACCAGGAGTAATTTTCCAATTCTTTATTGAGTTGCGACCAGGAATCACGCCACTCCTGTTCATCATAGGGATCATGGGTGGGTCCCAACGCAAAAATAGCGACCTGTAAATTTAGAAGGATACGCTGATGTTTGGATAAAAATCGCAGTACATCTTTATGCCAGTGAAACATAAATAGCGGTGCCCCCAGAATGACGGCGTTGTAATCCGTCAAAGCTTTGATATCCCGCACCTGGCAAACATCCACTACTATACCAGCTTCGCTCATAGTCCGGGCAATTGTTTCAGCTACCTCTTTGGTGGACCCATAGCGGGTTGCATACCCAACCAGAACCTTCTTTGACATCTTTTCCCTCCCGGCATAATCGATCGAACAGCGATATTCTCAAGAGCATTACTATGTAACAGGCAATTTGAAACCGAATGATGAGTGAAATTTAAAGTTGCAGATTGATGATGGTTTCCATGATCCACATGGTACTGTGATTATATAAAGGAAACCAACCTGGTGCAAGCATGATTTTTGTTAAAAGATTTCATTGTCAGTGAAAACAAATAACCAAATGATTTCATTGGCAGTGAAATCATTTTGATGTATAATTTCAGTATGAATGAAATCATCTGGAAAGATCGTTGGTCGAAAGATCAAATACGCACAATTCTCTTCGAACAATCAGAAATTTTCTGGCAAAGGGATCCCGGTATTCAACGTGAAAAATTAAACGATGTTCAGAAGGCTTCAGCAATTCCACATGCTGTGATCATTTCTGGACTCCGACGGGTTGGTAAATCTACTATGTTAGCTCAATTAGCCCATACTTTGGGTAAGGAAGCATACTATTATTTAAATTTTGAAGATGATCGCTTTATTGGATTTCAAGCCCAGGACGCAAATGATCTTTATCAAACTTTAATTGAAATATTTGGTGAGAGAAAAATTTTCATCATCGATGAGATACAAAACGTGGACGGCTGGGAACATTTCGTTCGCCGTTTTATTGATTTGGGATTCAAATTCTACATCAGTGGTTCCAATGCAGCCCTCCTCAGTCGCGAATTCGGCTCCCGTTTAACCGGCAGGCATACCCCTATTGAACTCTTCCCGTTTTCATTTCGAGAGTTTTTACTTTTCCGGGGGGAGACTGAGTTCAAGTCACAACAATTATCAACGATCGAAAAGGGGAAATTGAGCGCTGCTCTCGATACATACTTGCGACAAGGTGGTATTGCCGATGCCCTCAAATATCCTGAACTGCCAATCCTGAAAACTTTATATGATGATGTTTTATTTCGAGATATTGCCACCAGATATGGTCTGGAGAATGTTCGGGCATTAAAAGAGTTGGGTTTATTTTTAATGAGCAATCCAGCAAGCCTGGTCTCCTTTAATAAAATAAAGGAACATCTACGCCTGGGGAGTGTTAACACCGTCACGAATTACATCGAATATCTTGAAGATAGCTGGTTACTCTTCACCACCCGCATTTATGATTACTCGGTAAAACGTCGGCAGGTATCTCCCAAGAAAATTTATGGCATAGACACAGGCTTGGTGAATACAATCGGATTTCATTTATCACCCAACACGGGAAAGCTTCTCGAAAATCTGATTTTTCTGGAACTGCGCAGGCAATCGAAAGAAATCTTTTACCTGACCACCCAGAATGGCTTTGAGATTGATTTTTACCTGCCTGAAACCCGCACGTTGATTCAGGTAACACAAAACATGAGTAATCCCGCAACCCGAGAGCGAGAAATCCGTGCCATGCAGGATGCTATCAAAACTGTGGATGCCCAGAACCTATTGATCCTCTCCGACAATAACGAGGATCCGATCAGAATTGGCGATAAAGAAATTCAGATCCAATCCATTCCGGAGTGGCTTCTGCAACAACCTGGCTAAACTCAGGATTAAATGATTAATTTTGACTAAAATACTTGCGAATAAACGGCCAGGCACCCGCTTTGTAATAACGATGACCACCCTCACCAACAAATAAAGCCACATTATCAGTTGCATCAGCGACTTTATAAATATTCTTCAGTTGTTCAAATGCTTTGTAAACTTCATCGATTGGGTAAATCGGGTCCTCTTTGCCATTGATGGCGATAAACGGACGCGGTGCAATTAAACCGGCAACATCCACCATTTCTCCCAGGGTCAGTAATCCAGGGACATAATTGCATTCACAATGATGAATGGAACCGATGCTGCCAGTGAAAGTGCAGAAATAACTTCCTGGTGCAGAGAGCGTAATTCTTTCATCCAGCGCGGCTGCAAACAGGGAGATTGTTCCACCCGTTGAATTTCCAGTGATTGCCACACGTTGTTTGTCCAGAGGCAATGTCTCGTAAGCCCAATCGATTAATCGGGAGATATCCCACACGCGATCTCCGGTAGGCGTACGACCCACCAAAAGATCGTGCACCAGTAAATCCCGGCAGGAATTTTGTTCATCCACAGCTTTTCCCTGTTCAGTGCGTGTTTCGCCAAATCCACGGGTAGTAGGAGCAATCACCAGATAGCCTTCACGGACTGCCTGCAGCGCGATATCCCGATCGCCTTCCAACATGAATTGTTCTTCTTCCTGACTCGTCACAATCCCGGTATACATCTCGGTGTTTTTCATATGTCCATGTGGAGTCAACACCAATGGTAAAGGACCAGGAATTTGGCTAGGTTTAAGCACAATGAATGGCACATCGATCTGAGTTTATTGGTGTCAACTCCTGTTTCACCAAAAGTCGATCATGAGCTGGAAGGTCTGATGCAAGCTGTGCTGAACGTAACCTTATCCAACTGGCAATCAACCATTGAGCTGGATCTGGCTGTCATTTTTCCTATCCATCCCTGTAACTTCGCCTGTTTTCAGGTGAACGATTACGATTCTTCTCTGTGTTCATTGGGGGGTGTCGATTGCTTTGGTATTTATAAAATTCAAAAAGGCTTTTCTGGTTTTGTGTTGAATGCCGGTATCCATGTGGAAAAGATGTACCCCCTGATCACTGTCTGGAAGAAATTTAATGAAACTGGCAGCTCTTAATAATGCATTGAATTTCTAAGAACGTGCCCATAAATCATCCTCCAAACCCCGACAGAAAGCTGTACTCTGCACAGCCGGGCAGGATTCCCGAAGAAACTGGCTGACCGAACCGAGGTTGGGACGCAATGCCAGCACTTCTGGGTCACGGATTTGCGCACGAATGGCATCTACAAATCGTCCAGCGAACAGTACTTGATGTGGACGGGTGTTCTTCGGATCATCCAGTGCCAGTTCTCGCTGCTCAGCGTTGTAGACATGCCAGCCTGAATAGGTGCGTGTGCCCACATCAATCGGCTGGGTGATTTGGAGTGCGTTATACAGTTCAGCTACCAGCGTATACGCCTTCACCAGCCAGGGTTCGCGCATTGGGTAATCCGACATTGAAAGAATGCCGTTCAGAAGTGGCTGCATGTCTGAATAGCAGTGCAACTCTTTGAAGGCTGTCCCCAACCATTTGGCATAAGGTGCATACCTGCGTTCCATAAGGAAACATAGCTTTATCAGATACTCAACGATCTGTGTGGCAACCAGTTGCGAAACGAGCTGATCCCCCAACTGCCAGGTGCGACCTACAAAGGCTTCAATCTCCGCCAGCTGTGCCCATTGACTGGCCATCAGATACAACCACACATCCTGCGGATACCAGGAAAACTTTTTTCGTACCTCTTCCAGCCCCAAATCATCATGAAAGACTTTACCAGCTGTCCATTCCAGCAATTGCTGCTGTGGAATGGTCAACCACTCCGTCACGGTCTGATCACGCAGCGAATCGATCATGCCGGACTTTTGCCAGTAACCGGGAATGTTTTCAATCGCGACCAGATGCTCCACCGGACCTGTTTCAATATCTTCTGAGATGCGCACGCCATTGTCATGGGGATTCGGTTTGCCAAAATGGGTGGAATAGCCATGAAAGCGAACCGGCAGCTCCTGCCGTAAAACTTCATCCACAGATTGCCTCGTCTTATCAAAATCCTCGACTGGAAGAAATAACACCAACCTGGGTCCCCACAAGTGGTCACGCGAGACAGGTGTGTCATACCCCAACACATCCGAGCCATAACCGATCAGGGCTGCTGAATGCGGCAATCCAGGGAAATTTCGATCGAGGATCGGCTGCACAGCTTCCCGATAAAACATTTCACTCAATTTGAGACCAGGGATGAATTCAGGCATGGATTAATTATAAATGAGAAGATCGATCAGTCCTTTCTCCGTGCGAAAGTAAAAAAAAATGCGATTGAATCGCAAATTTTTTTACTTCTTTCTTCTGGCGGGGAGGGCGGGATTCGAACCCGCGGTCGAGCTTGACACCCGACAACCACTTAGCAGGCGGCCCCATTCAACCACTCTGGCACCTCCCCGTATGCAACGGTACAGCGGAGGGAGAGGGATTCGAACCCACGGTGGGTTGCCCCACACCTGTTTTCAAGACAGGCACCTTAAGCCACTCGGTCATCCCTCCGGGTGTGCAAAGATTCTAACATAAGAACCTCGAATAGAAAAGAGAAAAGCCGCTTCCGGCTTGTCTCATACTATACACAGAACTACAGCATACGTTTCCATTGTCCATGGGGTATTTATTTATTCGTTTACATCGTGCCCTTGGGGTATTCGTTTTCCTATTCGTTGACGGCTACTTCTTTTTATCCATCTCGCCCACCAACGATTGCAACGTGGTGGTTAAGCGCTGTACATCCCCGGTGGATGCATGCAATTTGGTCATGCTGGCGGTAGTCAGGCCTTCCTCCACGCCAGGCAGAACCCTCTCCGCCAGTTCACAGGCTGCCAGGAATTTGGTAGTGGTGGCTTCGATTTTGACGAATAAGGCCAGTAGCTTCTTCGGCACCAGGGGGATGTTCTTTAGCACCGGGATGACCTGCTCCAGTACCCCATCCACCATGCGAATGTATTTGACGGATGCCTTCTCCAGTACCTGCACCGAACGTGTCAACTCAACCGCCATATCCTAAATAGAATCCAACGTGGAGCGATTATCCACTATTACCTTATTGATATTCTGGAGTGCATCGGTCATCTTGTCCGAAAAATGCACATAATTCTTACCTGATTTTTTCGCCGATACTCTTGCAACTGTCACGCATACCTCCTATAAATAATTCCTGATTTTCTTCATTTTACAGGAAAATTGCAGGGTGCGTCGCTGACGCTCCATTTATTCCAGCCAACATTCCAATTGCGAATTGATAACCTTTTCCATTCGTAATCTTATATTTCGCAATCCTTTTTACGATAATCTGTAATGGTGCGTATTGAACGCACCCTACCAGTTATTTCGAATCTGGCACCAATCTCAATTCAATTTTAGCGTTTAAGGCAGTGGCGATTTTATTCAAGAAAGATAAGCTGGGAATGCTCGAACCGTTTTCCAATCTTGCAATGGATGGTTGGCGGGTTCCTACCATCTCTGCCAGCTGAGCCTGGGTTAAACCCCGCAAAATGCGCAGTCTGGCAACCTGATATCCTGGTTCCAATTCTTCAGCAGCAGCTAAGAATTCTGCTTCCTTAATCTTTTCAGCTTCCCAATTCTCAAATGTAGGTAGATTTTTTGGCATGTCAAACCTTATCCAATAGTTCTTGCATTATTTGCAATGCGAATTTTTAATCTGATCGATTAATAGAAACAAGCTAATTTTTCAATAAATAACTCCATCAGTAAATTTTTTGACAGGTAATAATTCACAAGTTTTTTCGACTTCCGAAGTTGTTGGTAAATATTTTCTATTAATATTTGAGAAGTAAACAATGATTGCTTTACCCTCTTTTACTTCGTTGCACATCTCACCAATTTCTATCTCAAAGTTTGCATTCTGTAATGATGTATTAGAATTAAATTTTTTTGGTAATGATGAGGTTTGTTTTTCATAATAAAAATTTATTACATCAGAACCATTAGTGAATATTTCTATTTCACTTGGCAAAGTCCTTATATATTTTAAAATATCAGAGTTTTGCCAAATATTAGATGTGTATCCTCGACCTGAATTTCGAATATTTATGGTTTTAGCGATAGCATCAGGTAATTTTGTAATCAATGATAAAGATAAGATTGCTAAAAAGGCAATAAAAACAATCTTGTTATCTAGCCTAATTGAAACAGCCCTAGCAATAAGAATAAACAAAATTAATCCTAAAATGAATATTGGTGATAATAATCGCCAATCAACTGGTGTTGCAGCATCGAAAGTAGAAATTGAAACAAAAAGCAAACCAATATAAGTAACAGTGAATAACACGCAAGAAATAATTACAACAATATCCATAGAATTTATATTATTTTGTTTTCCAAAATGAATTTTGTTTTGTTTTATTAATAAGAATAAAATCAAACTGTAAAATAAAGCTAAAATACCAATAATTAATGGTCGGCCTCCAGATTGCAAAGAAACAGGAAGAAAAAAGTTAAATATATTAATTACCAAACGATAAGTGAAACTTTTTAAATCCATTGGATGGAAAACAAATTGACGATTAGTTAAAGTGTCTGACAGTAAATAATTACGCAAAGAAAAAACCAACATAGGCATCAAGCAAACAAACAACCAAAGTAAAGAATTGCCAATCCTTTTTCTTAATGATTTATTTTTGAAACCGAAAAATACAATTATTAAGGAAGCTGGAATGAAAGCAATCCCAATATAACGGGTAATAATCCCTAGTCCTATAAAAATTGCTGATCCTAAGAGCAAGTTAAGGGAATTTTTCTTTACTAGCGAAACGAGTAGAATAATTCCAATTAGCATAAATGATATAAATAAAGGTTCTGACCAAGCCATTGAGTGCAACTCAATCAATTGTCCAGAAAACAAATATAAGAATATTGCAATTACAATATAAAAGTAGTTTGCCTTAGTGGAAATATATATAATTGTCAATAAAAGCAGTAAATTTAAACTGTACAATGCAGCGTTTATTATTCTGGCTGATTGCACTATATCTTTTTCAATAAGACTAACAAATGCCAAAAGTAATGAATAAACGGGAGGAAAATGAGTAATTGGATCCTTTAAATTGTAAAAACCATTTCCAGATAATAAATTTTTTGCACCACTTATATATACAGTTGAATCTGGACTTATTCCTATGCCGAATGGGGTTATATATAATACGTACAGAAAAGAAATTCCAAAGGTAAAGGAGAAAATAAATAAAAGTTTTTTTGTCATATATTGTTTTAAACCCACCTCATGGCGATTATAGATCATAAATTTTAGCACAAGACGCTCTAATAATTTAATTACCTTTGAAGTACTTAATGTATAAAGGTTTTATAAAAACTTGAATTTACACTATAATTTTCGATTAACAGGATAATTATTTATTCATGACTCCCACTTCAATCGCCAGGCAGCAATCCCAAAGAACACAGCTGCCATCAGCAGCAAGATGCCCATATTCGGCAGGATCTCCACTATCCCTGCATTCTGGCTGATCAATTTATAGTAGCCCCACAACGCCTGCCCCTGCGGCACAAAGCGCGAGAGGGTGGCGATGAAGTTGTCCTGCAGGAAGAGCGGGGTCAGCCCAAACTGGATGCAGCCACCCAGTCCCGCCAGCAGGAAGGCCAGCAGCATGCTGATCGAATCGGCTTGCTTGCCACTCTTGGAAAGCGCTGCCACCATCAATCCCATGGAGGTCACCACCAGACTCAGGCAGATGGTCAACAGGATCAAGCCCAGCGGACTGCTGCCCAGATCCATGGAGAAAAAGCCCGCCGCCACACCAAATAGCAACCCCACCTGCAGCAGGATCATCAAACCAAAGGCGATCATCTTGCCTGCCACGATCTCACCGCGACGGATCGGTCCTGCCATCAGACGGCGGTAGGTGCCGTCATCCTTCTCGCGGAAGATCGATTCCCCCACCACCCCCACCAAGAAGAAGGAAAACATCACGGTGAAGCCGGGGATGAGCAGGTTGAAAAAGTTGATCGGTGAATTGGGATCACGCGCAGTGGTAACCAACCGCACCGGGATGAGCGAGGTCGACATCATCGAGCCCAGCCGCGTCATGACCACGCCCAGGGTTTGCGCCTCGGAAGCGGCAACCATCTCGGGGGTAAGCTTCTCAGTGATACCGCCAGATTCCATCACGGAGCGAATCCCATAGCGAATCTCACCCTCCACCACCACCGGTGCCAAAGCGGCATCCAGGATATTCTTGAGGATTTCTCCAAAATCAGATTTCTGCGGATCCACCAGCAGGCTGATCTCAGCCCCCGAGTAGTCCTCGATCCCGCTGCTGAAATCCCGCGGGATGATTACTGCCGCCGAAAATTTCCCATCCAGGAGCATCTGGTTGATGGCATCCACCTGCTCTGATTTGGAAAGGGAGGTAATTTTCAACACATCAATCTGGTCCAGAATCTCCAACACGGTCTGGCTGTAACGCCCCTCATCCTGATTGAGGATGGCAATGGGGATCTCGATGTTGCCCGCATTGGCGCTGCTGGCACCACCGCTATACGCTGAGCTCAGAATCAGGCCGAACAACAGCGGCATGGCGATGATGACAGCCAACAAGCCACGATCGCGGATGATGATTTGAAAGTCTTTCCAGGCTAAATTTAAAATTTGTTTGATTGTTTTCATCATTCCCTCCACCGGCTAATTGAAATCGAAACGCCATAAGCCGATCAGGAAGAAGATCAGGCTGAAACCAATCAGGATGCCCAGCGAAGGCAATACCGCATTCAGGTCTGCCCCCCGGATGAGCACATCCTTATAGGCATTGACTGCGTAGCTGTGTGGGATGAAGCGTGATATGCCAGTCAGCATCGGGCTATTCATGATATCCAATGGCACCATGGTACCCCCCAGAAAGCCCATCAGCCACAGGAACAGGGCACTCACCCCGCCAATCTGCGCTTCGGTACGGGCGATGGCTGCGATCAGGATGCCCAGGCTTGTGGAGCACAACGCCACACAGAAGGAAATTGCCAGTAAGGCACCGGGATGTTCGCCCAGCGACAACCTGCCCACGCCGGTTAACGGCAACAGAATGATGCTGGTCACAAAGATGATCAAAATCTGAAAGAGCACAATGAACAGGTTGGGCAATAGTTTGCCGCTCAATAGTTGCAACTTGCTCAGAGGAGCTGCCAGCAAACGCCGGAAGCTGCCGGTCTTTTTCTCATCATAAATGGAACGGGCACTGGCCTGTGCCACCAGAAACGCGAACAGTACAGTGAAACCAGGCACGCTGAACTGCACCATACTGAAATCATCTTCCGGAGCTACCGTGACAGCCTGGGGATATTCCAGCTTAACCGCCACCAGTGGACGTTCATCGGAGGCTTTAAATTGGGATTGAGCCTGCCGGGTTAGTACATCGACATCATAGATTTGAAGCTCCGCTGGTGCGGAGGATTGCATCTCACTGAACTGGGTCAGGCTGTCCAGGATATTGCGTTCCAGCTGCAGGCTATTCCCCACGCCTTCAATGATCATCTTCATGGATTGGATCGTGAGCGAGAGCGAATCCAGTGCTTTGAAAGTTACTTCGGCTGGCTGCCCGGCTTCGATCTTTTTCGTGAAATCAGCCGGGATCGTCAGGTAGCGCGTGATGCGTGTGTCTTTGTAGTCTGCTTCGGCTTCATCCAGCGTGGTGGGCAGCACTTCCAGGGTGCCGATCTCTTCCAGCTTGCGCACGAACTCCTGCGCCAGAGCGCCATCCGGATCCTGATTGACCACCACCAGACGGATCTTTTCACTTGAGGTAGCCGATCCGACCGAAGCAGAGAACAGGGTGGTGAAAAGCTGGATGAAGACCAGCGGTAGCACAACCAGGTAGATCAAATAACCAGGTTCTTTGAAAAATATGCGGATGTCTTTCCAGACAATACTGAGGATTTTCATGGCTCACTCCCGCAGTTGTTTGCCGGTCAGGTGCAGGAAGACGCTCTCCAGATTGTTCTCGAGGATGTCGAGCGAGAGCAGGGTTTGATTCTGTTCCTCGAGATAATTGATCACCTGAATGAGGGCCTGCTGGCTGTTCCTGGTCTCTACTTTTACCGTCACCGGCTGCGCAACCTGAATGGTGGTTTCTTTCTGTTCCGGAGGAGTCATCGTTACGGTCTGTAAAACACTGGCGTTCTGAACGGCAGGCAACTGGGAAAGCGCATCCAGCAACACAGCATCAGCTTGCTTCAAACCAATCCGTAGCACACCTCCACCCAGCATGCCCACCAGGTTCTTGATGGTATCCAGCGCGATCAGCTTGCCCTGGTCGACGATTGCCACGCGGTTGCACAGCAATTCCACCTCTTCCATATAATGGCTGGTGTAGATGATGGTCATGCCGCGCTCACGGTTCAGACGCTGCACACTCTCGAAGATATAATTACGGCTTTGTGGGTCCACCCCCACGGTCGGCTCGTCCAGGAAGAGCAGCCTTGGCTGGTGTACCAATCCCGCTGCAATGTTGACACGCCGTTTCATCCCACCTGAATACTTCTCAATCGCCTGGTCTGCCCGATCGGTCAACGAGACCACACGCAGGATGTCCTCGACATTCTCTTTCAACTTCTTTCCAGAAAGACCATATACCCGCCCAAAGAACTCCAGGTTGGCACGCGCGCTCAGGGTAGGATAGAGTGCCAGGTCCTGCGGCACCAACCCACATATCTGCTTGGCTTGCAGTGGATCCTTCTGAATATCATACCCATTGATCATGGCTGTGCCACTGGTGGGGGGAAACAACCCGGTTAACATCGAGATGGTGGTGGTTTTGCCAGCCCCATTCGGACCCAGCAGACCGAACACCTCTCCTTCCTCCACAGCGAAACTGATGCCCTTGACCGCCTCAAAATCGCCAAATTTCTTCACCAAATTTTGTGCCTCTACAATTGCCATTATTCAACTCTCCTTGCATGGAATAAAAAAACCTGTTAAACCATAGCATAAAATTGTGAGTGAATCAATAAGAATTTGGGGAGAATTGGGGTGGGATTAAGTGGAGTGGAGTGGGCTAAACTCTCAATCGAATCTCAAAACTCAATTCATCCGAAGGACTTCGAATGCCCTTTTTGAAGAAATCCTGTAAAATTTAACTACAATATTAAAAATGGCCAGAACCCGTTGGAACAATCAAATCCCGGCATCCACATCCTAAAAGAGGTGACCTTAACACATTACACAGAACTCGAAACACAGGACTTTCACTTCTTTCTCGAAGCCAATAAACCTTTAGGCAATAAGATTAATCTCATGAACTTAATTACTATTTTCAGGAAGTTATTCTAGCCGATTTAAAAATCACTGTCAATTAACAATTTCTTCTGACACTTTCGCATTACCACAATAGATTACTACTTTGGAGGGAGAATTTAATGCCTAATAAAATGAATGTTTTAGCAATTGAAATTAATCGTCTTTCAGTAAATGACGAAGATTACATTTATATCACGGATATTGCCAAAGCTAAAACCACAGGAACTTCTGACGACATAATAAAAAATTGGCTCAGAAACAGAAATACGATCGAGTTCCTCGGTATTTGGGAACAACTCAACAATCCTCATTTTAAACCCGTCGAATTCGACGGGTTTAAAAAACAAGCCGGTTTAAATAGTTTTACATTGACCCCAAAACAATGGATCGAAACTACAAATGCAATTGGATTGATTTCCAAATCGGGCCGTTATGGTGGCACCTATGCCCATAAAGATATCGCCTTTGAGTTCGCATCCTGGATTTCAGTTG
>JAHYJK010000112.1 GCA_019429225.1 Anaerolineaceae bacterium | reverse complement strand
TAATTCAATTCACTCGCAACTGATATGGAGATAAAAATGAATGTATTGACTGGAAAAAGAATTTTGTTAGGCGTGACAGGTTCTCTTGGAGCATATCAGGCTGCCACAATTGCCACAAAATTGGTTGAACAGGGGGCTATTGTTGATGTATTTATGACATATAGTGCAAAAAAGCTAATTTCCCCATTGATTTTTCAGGTCATAACAGGAAGACATGTTTATACCGACGAAGAATGGTGGCAAATCAACCAAAAACAATTTTTTAACGAAAAACAATATGAAGCCGACTTATTGATTATTGCGCCAGCCAGTGGAAATACAATATCAAAAATTGCCAATGGTATCAGTGATAATATTCTGGTCTACACTGCAATGTCGGTTAAGTGTCCAATTATTCTGGTACCAGATTTGGATCTGATGATTTCTCATAATATCGCAACTGTAGAAAATCTCGAGAAATTGAAATCTCGTGGAATTCAAATATTAATGGAAACTGACACTAAATCGAGGGATAAGATTGTCCAGGTTGATGAAATCATCAAGTTTACGAGATTATTTTTATCAAAAAATGGTCCCTTGCAAGGGAAAAAAATCGTGGTTACTGTTGGCGCAACCCGTGAGTCCATTGATCCTGTGAGAGTGATTACCAACAGATCAACAGGCTTGCAAGGATGGTCGATTGCACAGGCTGCTCTGGATGCTGGTGCAAAAACAATTCTTATTACGACTATACACAATAAACCTGTGCCGTATGGAACAGAAGTTGTTAAAGTTGATAATGCAGAAGAAATGAAAGAAGCAGTTTTAAAAGAAGTCATGGATGCAGATGCGCTCGTCATGACTGCGGAAGTTGCTGATTTTAAACCCCTTCATTATTCCCCTCATAAACTTAAAAAAGAAGATGATTTAGCAAAGATTGAATTGGTGCCAACGGATGATATTCTCTGGCATGTGGCTCAGCAAAAATCTTCTTGTCAATGTCCAAAAGTAACGATTGGGTTTGCTTCTGAAAGTCAAAATCTTTTAGAAAATGCGAACATCAAATTAACTTCAAAAAATTTGGACTTTATTGTTGCAGATCATGTAACGAATTTTGATGAAAATAGCGAAACGATTTTAAATCGGTTGACTATTTTATATACCGGTGGGGAAGTTGAAATTATTGATGATGTTGTGAAATCCTCGATTGGTTTTTTGATCATGGAGCGGATTGAGGAGTTGCTCTGGAAGATAACAAACAAGTAAGGAGAATTCACTCCAATTTCAGATGAAGTCGAGTGGTTTGATTTATAATCAACCATTAGTCAAGAATAATAATTCATCTTCAAGAAATCCAGGTTAAGAAATGAATTCCATATGAAAAATTTAGTTGTCTCAGATATCCATGCCAATTTAGAAGCTTTCAAGAATGTATTAGAAAAATCAGGAAATTTTGATGCAGTATGGTGTCTGGGTGACATTGTTGGTTATGGTCCAGATCCGAATGCCTGTATAAATTTATTAAGGACTTTACCTAATCTATCATGTGTCCTTGGAAATCATGATGCTGCGATATTGGGAGATATGGATGTCCGGTTATTCAATCAAGAAGCCAGGTCTTCCATTGATTGGCAAAGAACACATATCTCCATTGAAAATTTATCATATTTAAAGAATTTGCCTGAAAAAATCAATTTACCAGGTTGTCTTTTGGTTCATGGTAGTCCAAGATATCCGCTTTGGGAATACATCCTCGATCCCTTTGTTGCCAGAGCAAATTTTGATCATTTTATAGAAAATTTTTGTTTTGTCGGTCATTCTCACCAGGGATTAATAGCTCGTTGGGATCCTTCCCGCGAGAAAATGGATTGGAATAGCAACGTCAACGGTAATATGTACAAAATGAAACCAAGGATGATCCTTAACCCCGGATCTGTTGGCCAACCGAGAGACAATGATCGCAGAGCGTCCTATGGAATATTTGATGAAGAATTGATGAGTTGGGAAATTTTTAGAGTGGATTATTCTTTTGAAACAACTCAGCAAAAGATTAACGATCTTAAGTTACCAGGCAAAAATGCCCAAAGATTAGCTGGTGGTTGGTAGAGCCATTCATAAACGGAACAATTTCACATTCATTTTCGTCTAATAAATATCTAGGAATTTGGGATTAACAAGGAGGAGGAAGAATGAAACTAAAGAATTTTATTGGATTATTGGTGTTAAGTCTGGTATTAACAGGGTGTGCATCGGCAAAATCAATTGGGAACATTGCCATGGAAGGCGATTATGCACCAGCAGAGATGCCAGCGATGTCCGCCCCAATGGAACAACAGTTTGCTGAAGAATATGGTAGAGAATTGGCATACGATGAAGCCGTTACTGGAAATGGTATACAAACAAACGGTATTGAAAGAATCGTCATTCGAAACGCTGACTTATCCATTGTGGTAGATGAACCTTTGGAAGCAATGAATACCATTGGTCGGATGGCAGAGCGAATGGGTGGATATATAGTAAGTTCTTATTCTTGGAAAACCAGCAATTACAAAGGGATTGAGATTCCAGAAGCAAACATTTCAATTCGTGTACCAGCCACGCTTCTAAATCAAGCATTGGACGAAATAAAAGCCTTATTGAATGACAAAGAACTTGATCTTTTGAGCGAGAATGTTTCTGGACAGGATGTCACAAAAGAATACACGGATCTAAACTCGCGTCTTAAGAATCTGGAAGATGCAGAAGCACAATTAAAATTGATTCTTGATGAGGCCTACAAAACTGAAGATGTATTGAATGTTTTCAGCCAATTAACTTATTATAGAGAACAAATTGAAGTTACCAAAGGTCAAATCAAGTATTATGAAGAATCCGCTGCTTTATCCTCTATCAGTGTCAGAATTCAGGCTCATGAAGCAGTGAATCCAATTACTGTGGCAGGATGGAAACCTTCAGTCACAGTCAGCAAAGCGCTTCAATCATTGGTAAATGCTTTGCAGGCGATCGTAGATGGAGCGATCTGGCTGATCTTGTTAATCATCCCAATCCTGATCATCATCTTGTTACCTTTCTATCTGTTATTCTTACTGGTTCGTGCTTTGGTAAGAAGAAGTAAACGCCGTAAACTTGAAAAAAATAAAATTTCTGAATAACAAATCAAGCCCCGCAAGGGGCTTATTTATTGAATCAGGATGGTTGCATGGTTTTCAAAAGATACTGGAATTCTATAGACTGAATTTGATTCTTCTTCAAAAGGAATTTGCTCTCCATTGAGGAAGATTTTTTCAGGTGTTTCTAACAATTTGACGAAGATTTCACCGTGTGCTTTTCTGGGCAGGTCTAAATCCAGTTCAATGCCATCGGAAGTTTTTTCCATACAAGTTACTTCCAGACCCATTGAAATATGTAAATTACTCCCTAAATATTGATTATCAGAAAGATCAGGTCTTACACCTAATAAGGCTACTCCATGAGCTGGAAGGGATGGAAAATGAACGGGTTCACCAGCTTTGATCAATTGAATTCTATTTTCCCAGAATGAGTAAACCCAATAGCCCAATTGCGGTAGACCAAAGTCTGGAAAACTTAAATATGTTTCGCGAGGTTCATCTTTCCAATTAAATCGTGCTAATAAATTCCAATCACCGGTTATATTGTTGAGGTCCAATCGCAAATTATGCGGTGTGGTGGTGTCCAACCAATCCATCACGTTTGCACGTTTTCCAATAATTGGTAATAGGATTTCGATAATTCTACGTCGTTCCTGCGGAAGCTTTGGAAGATCATCTGAGACCAGTAATGATCCTCCTGTGATAGCGATCAATGAAGCAAGTGACTGAATTTCGTTGATGTTCAAATCAATTTCTGGGCGTACCAGTAAACAATCTGGATCATTTATCCACCAACGATTATGTTGTTCAGCTCTGGTAATAATATTTTGGATCGCATTTTTGGCGGATGGCATATGAGGTTCTTTTTTGAAAAATAGTGAAATTCCATTAAATTGTGGGTACCAACATCCACTTACGTCTGCACCTATTCGATTTGCCTGTACCAGACCAACTACCGATCCCAAAGGTGCACCACATGCCAATAAAAATGTATCCTCTCCAGCACTCAAACGGATTTCCTGCATTGCTTTGCGAAGAACCTGTGCTCGAGTTTGGGAATTATCAAATCGGTTTCCTTTCAAAGCACCTGCATAAAGAAAATCCAATTTTAGATAAGGAAATCCCCATTTATGAACCGCTGTTTCAATCATTTCTTTAACAGCATCAATTGCACCAGGTACAGTTAAGTCAATCGCTTGTGTGAATACATTCCAAACAAATCCTGCGTTAACGGGTCTTCCGCCTTTTTTCCTTAATATCATTTCTGGGTGGTCAATGGCAAAATCACTGTTTGGATGCAATATAAATGGCGCCATCCATAATCCAGGAATATGACCTGAACTTGAGATCTTTTCAGCTAGGGGTGCTACACCATGAGGAAATCCTTTTCGGAATGAATACCAATCACCGACTTCTTTCTGGTAGCCATCATCGATTTGAATCAATGAGAGGGGCATTTCTGCTTTTAATTCATTTATCGTATTCAGATTGCGAATAATCTTTTCTTCATTAATATTCTGATAAAAGTGATACCAGGAACACCAGCCTGCCGGGATTTTGTTCGTGATTTGAACTTGATTTTCCCGACTAACCGCTTCGTAATAAATGGCTAAAGGATCTGGTTGGTCGAAATAAAAAGGAAACATGATTGCCCAATCAGTTGAGAAATTTTGCCCGGGAACGAGAATTGTCCTGTCTCCATTTGCCCACAACCTGATTTTCGTTTTTCCAGCAATGTTAGCTTCGACAGAACCGAATTGTTGTTTTTGTGATAAAAAGCCAAATAGATAGGCACTACGGGAATTTCGATCGGCTAAAACGCCAAAAAAGTCACCACTAAAATGTCCTGTTTGGCGGAAAACAGGCGTACCAGGGTTCTGAACCATGACATCCTGGAAAAATCTTAAACGAGTGTGGTGTTGTACCTGGTCGTCCCGATAAGTTCCAGTATGAGACCAGGACTGCCACCCATTGGCGTGAAAAGTGAAATTTGCTTTTATTGTTTCATTTGCCCGAACCAATTGACTATCCAGATCATGGGCAGAGTCACCAATATTTAATAATTCAATGAAATTAACAAAAACTGGTGAAGAAGATTGATTTTCTAAGACTCCATTCCATAAAAAAACAGGAAGTTCTTCACTTAACGCAAATGTTAGCCTTACAATCTGGGACAATTCTTCAATAAAAATGGAAAATTCCAATTGATGTAATTTTCCATGGAGCGAATCTATGGTTGTCTTCATCAATTGATATGGATTCCAGGATTTTGTTATCAGGTTGTGTTTAATTCCTTCTTTGATAATTTGTATACGTAATGATGCGTTTTGAATTGATGGCAAACCGGTTCTCTTTGAATCAAGATTGATCGTACCTGTATCTGGATAACAGGAAAATTTAAAAAAGTTATTTTGAATTTCAACAGGTGGCATAATTTCTCCTGATCTTATTCCATTTTTTTAGTCTAAAATCTTGTGTTTATTGTATGCCATTTTACAGTGGTTTGTCTGAATTCGCTTGTTATTCTAGAAAAAATCGTGTTTTTCAATTATTATCAATGCTTATGGAGAATTTGCATTGAAAAGATCGAAGGCAAGAATCATATCAAGGATGATCGGTATTGGCTTTATTTTCATCAGTTTGATGATTACTTTTATTTCATTCCAAAATTCAACCCAACAGGTCTGTGTATTTCCCGCGGGTTCTACTATAGCATTCGTGGATTTGGACGGAATGGATCAAAAGCAAGCCAGGATGAAATTAAGTTCGGTCTATGAAAAACCTATTCAAATTCAGTCGGGCAATTCATCTTTTTACTTTTCGAATGAACAGATTGGACTTGTGATCCTTTATGATGAAATGGTGTCAGAACTAGATTGTGGGTTTGACGGAAATTTCTCGTCTTTCTGGTCATATGTTTGGAATCAATCAAAAAATGAAATTATCAGAAGAGATTTATTATATACACTGGATGAAGAGGCGTTAAGTTCAACAATCAATGAACATATTAAACCGTATGTTACATTAGAACCATCTCCATATAAGCCAATTCCAGGCACTACAAGGTTTGAACCAGGATTATCGGGCATAACTTACAATCAAGTTGAATTGGTAAATCGAATCAAACAAGAGATCACCCATATGAACAAGAACATAATCCGGTTGGAATTAATACAAATCCCTGCACCACCTCCAACAATCGAACAAATAACTGAACAGGTAAGATCGATTGTGATGAACGAAGATTTTTCTGGTGTGGTTGAAATATATGCTGAACGTATGAGTGATCATCAGAAAATCCAAATTTTAAATTGGTATGGAGAAGAGAAAGAACCTGGTGTAGCCTTTACAGCGGCAAGCACCATGAAAATTCCAATCATGTTATCAACATATTGGCGCGAGGATGTTCCGCTCAGTGAAATGATGGAGGATTGGATTGAATATATGATTGTGTATTCAGAGAATGATCCCGCAGATCGGCTTATGGAGCAGATTGACGTAATTAGAGGTCCTTTATTGGTGACAAACGATATTCAGTCACTCGGTTTGGAGAATTCCTTTATAGCTGGATATTTCTATCTGGGTGCGCCGTTATTGAATTTGCATGAAACACCTGCGAATCAACGTAGTGATGCATTTATTGATCCCGATGTTTACAATCAAACAACGCCTGAAGACATTGGAAAATTACTGTCAATGATTTATGAATGTTCCATCAATCCGTCTGCAACGTTAATTCTTGAAACGCAAGGAAAAATCACACAGGAAGAATGTAATTTCTCGATTGAAACTTTAGCTTTAAATAAAATGGGGGCATTGATTGAAGCAGGATTACCGGAAGGATTAACGATTGCCCATAAACACGGCTGGAGCCAGGAAAGAGATGGGTTGGTGCATTCATTCAGTGATGTAGGGATTGTCTATGGCCCTGAGGAGGATTTTGTTTTGGCCATCTTTACATATAGCCCTGATCAACTTCTATTTGATATCGCCAATCCGTTAATTGCCAGAATATCCCAGACAATTTATAACGGTTTCAACCCCAACAACCAGATCGCATGGCCGTTTCCTGAATAGGTTATTTCTAAACTTTTGGCAATAGGATTCCTTGTTGGTGCTGATATTTCCCTTTTTTATCTGCATATGAAATTTCACAAGGTTCGTCACCTTCTAAGAAGATGACCTGAGCAAGTCCTTCATTTGCATAAATCTTTGCAGGTAATGGCGTTGTGTTTGAGATTTCGAGCGTAACGAAACCTTCCCATTCTGGCTCAAAAGGTGTCACATTTACAATGATGCCACAACGAGCGTAAGTGCTTTTGCCAACACAAATGGTCATGACACTGCGCGGAATTCGGAAATACTCGACCGTTCTTGCCAGGGCAAAGGAATTCGGCGGGATGATGCAAACCTCACCTTTGAAATCGACCATAGAATTTGAATCAAAAGATTTGGGGTCAACTATCGTCGAATAGACATTAGTAAAAATTTTAAATTCATCAGCTACTCGTACATCATAGCCATAAGATGAGACACCATACGAAATGACGCCCTCGCGAACCTGACGATCAATAAACGGTTCAATCATTCGATGTTTCAATGCCATTTTTCGAATCCAATGATCTGGTTTCAAGCCCATATTAATCCTCCGGATGTAAGAATACGGTAGTAAACTCGTTTCCTTTTATCGTAATAATTCTCTCAACAAAATATTGATACGCAAACGCGCTTACCCGATATTCCCCTTCAGGCAAATTACTGATGACAAAATTTTCCCCCCAATTTTGTTCACTGGAAATGGTTTTGGCGTAGGTTTCCGCGTAGATGGATGTTCCTGGTACCAGAATACCATCTTCGATTTTTTGAACGACAACAGATACTCCACGGATTGGGTTTCCATTCTGACTGGTTAACGAACCGATCAGGATACCCACATCAGGTTGATCTTCTGTAGGCAACAAAGGTAAAAACAGTTCTGGGTTACGGGCATTTTGTAAAAGCACATCCCCAATGCGTACTTCAAAATGCAAATGATTGGTAAATGCTTTGCCAGTTGCTCCAACGGAACCAATCTTTTGTCCTCGTGTGATAGTCTCTCCATTATGAACATTGATTTCAGAGAGGTGAGCATAAAAACTATAGACAGGAACCGAATAACCTGGCAGCTCATGTTCAAGAATAATGATATTGCCATAAAAATTCGTGAAACGCCCTCTTTTGAAAGTGCGATCATTCCCACTGAAGTATACCTTGCCATCTTCGACTGCCAGAACGGGTGTTCCTTCAGGGTTCAATATTTCTACACCATCGTGAGGTATTCTTTCACCAAACATGGTTGATCCAAATCGATAACTTGCCTCTATTTCCTGTGAAGCGTCCTCCGAGATGGGGAAGTCGAATAAAGGTGTATAGAGATTTACATTGACTGTTTTAATTTCACGAGTTGCGCTTGGAGTTACTACTGGCTGGATTTGGGTTGATTTTTCATCCAGTGAAGTTGAAATTGGATGTGGGGTAATTTGACTCGGCTCATCATTCAGAACTGAATCCAAATCCATTGTTTGAGTAGAAGTTGGTCTTAACTCAACAATTGTATTCATTGATAATCCAGGTTGACATCCAGAAATAATAATTATTGTAAAAAACAAAAATATTATTCTAAGGGAATGGGAAAACCACCCCGTTCTTTGAGTAATTGCCATGTAACCTTTTCTAGTGAGTTGCTCTGGTTTTCAAGCTCCTGCACACTCCCCAACAATTTTTGATTGATTGATTGATCCTTTATAGCCAATGTGTTCGTTCTTACGTTCAATGTTGCGCTTGTGAGGGCTGATTTCGCAAAAAACAAACCGGATGCCGCGTCGGAAATAGCATTAAGATTTCCTGTTTGAGCCGCTTCGAATGCCAGTTTCATTACTTCCAACGCCATTGAGGCAACATCTAAAGGAACATCAGCAGCATGAATCGTTGCTTTTTGAATCTCTTGATTCCGCATTTGGATTTCTTCCTCCGTGTTTTTGGGTAAGCGGAAAGCTTGTAAGACTTTTTCAAAAGCAGCTGAATCATTTTCACTGGCTTGCACCAAACGCTTGCGTAATTCTTCGGCCTGGTCAATCAACTCATACATTCTTTCCTGAACTTCCAGATACTTCTTTTTTCCAATCGTTAATCTGGCTACCATCGCGACCAAAGCTGCCCCTTCAGCGGCTGTGTGGGCTGCAGCAGCACCACCTCCGGGTGTAGGTGTGGCTGATGCGAGCTGATCCAGAAAATCTGGTTCTATATCCTGTGATTTCACACTTGATTCTTGCATCACCTGGAAAAGACGCTGTTCAAGAATTTGTTCATTATTAAAATCATCAAGTTGAATATACCACTGGGCTGCATCTGATAAGGCATCCTGAGGGATCAAACCTACCAATTCTGAGTGATGGATAGCAACACCATAGCGTTCAGCCTCTCTTCGAACAAATTCAACAACTCGAGCAATAGGTGTTTTCTTGAAGTTCGTGAGGTTCATAGACACCTGTGCTCTACCTTCTACCAGGACACCCATACCTTTTACATATCTTAATCCGCCGGAGGAGTGCCGTACAGCACGGGCAATTTTTTGTGCAATACTAACGTCATTCGAGGTCAGGTAAATGTTGAATGCAATTAATGGTTGTCTGGCACCAATGACCGTTGCACCCGCTTTACCCAATTCAACAGGTCCAAAATCTGGTGTTTTTGCTGGTGTTTTGCCAATCTCGGTCTTTAATTTTTCATATTGACCGGAGCGGATGTTTTCAAGATTCTGTTTTTCTGGAATAGACGCAGCTTCTTCATATAAGAAAACCGGAATATTTAATTCCTCACCAACTTTTTTTCCTAATCGATGTGCCATTTCAATGCATTCCTGCATTGTTACATCACTGATGGGAACAAAAGGCACTACATCTGTAGCTCCAAGTCTTGGATGTTCTCCGGAGTGTTGATCCAAATCAATTAATTTTGATGCAGTAGCAATGGCTAAGTAAGCTGCTTGTTCAACTGAATATGGATCACCAATGTATGTAACAACTGTGCGATTGTGATCTAAATCAGAATGATGATCCAAAACTTGTACGCCTCGAACAGAAATAATTGCCTCAATGATCTGTTGAACTACTTCAGGTCGGCGAGCTTCTGAAAAATTAGGTATACATTCAACTAATGGATTTGTCATTGCACCCTCTTCTTTATGAGATAATAGTATTATATCAAGTATCATCATCAATGCTGGATAGCTGAAAAGCCACGAACGATTTATACGATACTATATCATTAAGAAAATTTTATTTTTGGATCAATAAAATGTGTGGACGATTTACTCTTTCATATAAATCTAAAGAACTTCAGTTGGAATTGGGATTACCAGAGACACAATTGGATTGGCAACCTCGCTATAATATTGCCCCAACTCAACCGATTGCTTCCATACTAAGTAATGAAACCAAAAAAATTGAATTTCTTCGCTGGGGTTTGGTCCCGGGGTGGGCTAAAGATATTGAAATCGGGAATCGCTTAATAAACGCCAGATCTGAAACAATCATGGAAAAGCCTTCATTTAGAAATGCGTTTGCTCGCCGTAGATGTTTGATTCTGGCTGATGGGTTTTATGAGTGGAAAAAGGCTAAAATGAAGGGCACACCTTCACAGCCATATTATTTCCACTTAGAGGAGAGGAAACCTTTTGCATTAGCGGGGATTTGGGAGATATGGCATGCTCCGGATGGGAGTGAGTTATGGAGTACTGCGATTATTACCTGTGAAGCAAATGATATTCTTAAACCTATTCACGACCGAATGCCCGTCATATTCGATAAAAATCAAATGTTCAACTGGTTGGAAGATCGCTCTCAAAAAGAATTGGTTGAAATGATGCGACCCTATTCGGCTGAAAAAATGAAATCTTACATGGTTGGAAAAGCAGTCAATTCTCCATTCAATGACACACCTGAGTGCATCGAGGAGAAAAAACAGACTGGGTTCTTATTTACATAATTGACATAAATTGTCACTACATTTTTTGAATGAATTATTGATTTTCCCTTGACCAACATAGTCCCATCTGATAAAATCCCGTTCATTCAATGCCCCCATCGTCTAGGGGACCAGGACGCAGCCCTTTCAAGGCTAAAACGGGAGTTCGAATCTCCCTGGGGGCACTTAAAACCACCTGATTTGGTGGTTTTTTTTATTTTGCATGCACAACCAGAATAAATTCAGCTTTTTTCTGGTTCAATTGTTTAATGACTTCAACAACAGTACCTCGCAGGAATATTTCATTATCCATTGTGATGTTGATACCCAGGGTAATTCTTCGATTTTTTCCAAAAGTTTGACCGACTTCTTCTAATAATTTCTGTAAACGATAAGGGGTGTCCATCAAGATAATGGGTACATCCATTGATCTTAAGGAGTGAAGCACGCTTTTGCGGTGGTCTTTTTCTCTTGGTAGGAAGCCAGCAAAATAGAAACGATCAAGTTTGAAATCTAATACAGAAAGGGCTGCCATTAACGAAGAAGGACCAGGAATGGGAACCACTTCAATTCCCATTTGAGTCGCTTGATTGATTAGTATATGACCAGGATCTGCAAAAACCGGGGTGCCACAATCCGAGATTAAAGCGATGTTTGCCCCTTCGAACAGCTTTTGAAGCACTATTCCCACCTGTTCATTTTCATTATGTTCATTCAGATCGATTAATTCTTTTGTTGGAAGAGAGAGTTTTTTCAAGAGTGTGCTTCCCACTCTAAATTCCTCACATACCAGTAGATCCACATTTTCCAATATTTTCAAAGCCCGTAAAGTTATGTCATCCCAATTTCCAATCGGGGTGGAGACAATGTATAGTTTCCCAAAGTTTTTCATGGATTGGATTGTTTTCCTTTATGATTCCATTTCAATTTTTTGACATTTATCACACAGCCCAAATAATTGTAACCAATGATCTCT
>JAHYJK010000111.1 GCA_019429225.1 Anaerolineaceae bacterium | reverse complement strand
GAAGCGATAGGTTTCGGGAAAGCGGTGGACTACCTTTCTGCCATTGGAATGGACAATATTGCTGCTCACGAAAAGATAATTACCCAATATGCTTTACAGAAATTACAGGATGTTGAGAATCTAAAAGTCTTTGGTCCAAATGTAACGGATCGAGGGGGTGTGATCTCCTTTGAATTAGGTTTTGTTCACCCACATGATGTTGCGCAGGTTCTAGATCATTATGGAATTGCAATAAGGGCTGGTCATCATTGTGCAATGCCGCTGCATGAGAAATTTGGAATTTCCGCAACGAGCAGGGCAAGCTTTTACCTTTATAACGACTTTGAAGACGTCAATCTTCTGGTCATTGGTTTACAGCATGTTAATGAAATGTTTGCATAAAAAGGACGATCATGGATGATTTTTATCGGGAATTAATTGTTGAACACTACAAGAATCCAGCTTATAAGGGCACATTAGACCCAAACGATTTCACTTATGAAGATGAAAATCCACTATGTGGAGATCATATTCGTGTAGATTTGCGTATAGATGAAAACCAGATCATTACGGAAGCTGTTTTTAGCGGCCATGGATGTGCCATATCGCAAGCAAGTGCGGATTTATTGATGGAATCCATTATCGGTAAACCAATGGACGAAGTGAAAAATATGACCAAAGAGACGGTTCTGGAACTTTTAGGCATAGAATTAGGGCCAGTACGACTGAAATGCGCTCTGCTTTCGTTAAAAGTACTTAAAGCAGGATTATATGGGATAGGAAATATCGAAGAAGAATTATTGGAGATCTAATCATGGGGCAGGAAGAAATACAGTACGAGTACTATTCAGTGATTTCTCTGGATGATCTCATTCCAGGCGAACGAGTTTTTATTGATGTCGATGATATGGCAGTGGTGATATTCAATATTGCCGGCGATGTATATGCGATTGAAGATCGTTGCACTCATGATGATGGTCCTTTGGGAGAAGGGGAAATTGAGGGATTTGAAATCATTTGCCCCAGACATGGAGCCAGATTTGATGTCCGCAATGGGCGGGCGTTGACTTTACCGGCAAGTGAACCAACCCGTTATTTCCCTGTGCGAATTGTCGATAACCAGATTGAAATTGGTGTTCCTGTAGAATAATTTGTCTTTTAGCTAATTAAAAAGGACATTCTGGTTTGTAGCCAATGAATGTCCTTTTTTTCATTCACAGATTTATTTATCTTCACCAAATTGTGCGACAACCCGTATAAGATCAAATCCTTCAGCAAACGGCCGTTCTGCAAGCGCACCATGTCGAATCATCGTTGCCCGGGTAATTTGAGAATCAAAGTAATAGCGACTGGTATAAGTTTTATATTCCGCCAATGCAGCTAATTTTTTCTCAACATCCTGTTCTGATACTTCAAATAGAAAATGGGGAAAGAATCCATAGCTACTGCGAAGAACATCAAAACCGAGCACCGTCGTTCCTCGAAAGGCGCGCAAGGCTTCATCTGTAACCGTGACATGATCCTGATGAATGTCGTTTTTGGTATGGACAAACACTATTTCTGGTTTGAAAGTACGTTTAATATCAAGCATGGTTTCCAGAATCTCCTGGCGAACCTGAGGAAAACGGCGTGTTTCAAAGTCTTTCACGATGTCTTGATCACCGGTCACTCCCAGAACCGCCATACTGGCTTTATGTTCTATTACCAGGTTCTGTAATTCTGGATTATTTTTATTATCAGAGAGGGTCACACAAAGAATATCTGCCCGATTTCCTATATTTGAAATTAATGCCCCACAACCCAATTCGATATCATCTGGATGGGCTCCCATGAAACAAACACGTTTACCGTACAAAATGAGATTTTGATTCATATTTTTATTTTGTTGCAATGAAGCCACCAACAACCTTTGTCATAATTAATTTACCGTCCTGTTTCAGTCTCTTTTCGGATATCACGGTGATTGCATTCATAATATTTTCGAAATCATCTTTGGTTTCAAAGAAACTGCTCCACAATTTGCGGTCTTCTGATAAAGAGGCGCGTGTGTACACCAGGAACGGTTCAACACTATCAAAAACCAATGGATTCTCAAAAATATGGACATCAACCTTGCTAAACGTAGATTTCATTGCATCCAGTATTTGAGTAGAATAACGGGAGCTGCCAGGCATTGGCGGGATCATCTTTCCTGTTGCTTCACGAATAATTTCGTAGAAAAATTGTTTATTTTCAGGCATTGGGCCACTGGAGAATAATCTTCCACCTGGTTTCAAAACACGATGCATTTCTCGAATGGTGAAAGGGATATCTTCTGCGTAATAGATGGCAAAACAACAGGATTCGAAATCAAATTGATTATCGTCCATTGGAAACTTTTTATTGAAATCAAGTTCAAGGAATTCCATTCCAGTGCCACGCTTTTCATTTTCCAGTTTTGCCTGCGAGAGTAATTCAAGATTAACATCACCACCGGTGATGTCAGCTTCTCCATCCAGGAACTGGTGGTATGAAAAGCATTGCTTGCCAGCGCCACAACCAACATCCAGTATTTTCATACCTTTTTCGAGTTTGATGATATCCAACATCCATTCATCTATGTTTTTAGCGCCGTATTGTGAGTGAATGTCAATTCTCTTTAAGAGATCATTTGTCGTTTCACGATAATCGATTTTCATTTTTCTCCATAGCATTTCTTATTTTTTTAAGTATAAAAGAGAAAGTTCCTTTATCAAGAGAAGTAGATTTTATCTTTCTGTATTATTTTAACATATACGTGGCAGCATTTCTCCGGACATCATCTCAAGCATGCGGGTTGTTCCAAAACTTGTTCTTAATACTACATGACCAGGATGGATTGGCACTACCTCCCCAATAAAGGCTGCATTTTTTCCATGGTCATTCAGCCTCATGATTTCAAGTGCTTTTTCTTTGTACTCTTTGGAAAGAATCACGACCACCTTTCCCTCATTCGCTACATATAAAGGATCGAACCCCAACATTTCACATGCGCTCTGAACGGTTGAATTGACAGGTATCATTTCATCATAAATCATCAAGCCAACATTACTCTGTCTGGCGATTTCATTGAGTGTTGTTGCTAAACCGCCACGAGTAGGATCACGGAGAACATGAATTTCGGGTATCGTTTCGATCAAGGATTGAATTAATTGGTTTAGTGGGGCGACATCTGATTTAAGATCTGTCTCAAAACCAAGATCACCTCTGGCAGAAAGTACTGCTATTCCATGGTCACCAATCGTTCCAGAAACGAGAATAACATCACCTGGTTGAGCTAAATCACCGCGAATTTCGACATTATTTGGTAGCCAGCCGATCCCTGTTGTAGAAATGAAAATGCCATCCCCTTTACCCTTTTCAACCACTTTTGTATCTCCAGCAACAATTTCGACACCAGCCTCTTCAGCAGTTTTTTGCATGGAAAATGCAATTCTTTCAAGATCTGTGATTTGTAAACCCTCTTCAAGAATGAAACTGGCGGTAATATAGAGAGGTGTAGATCCTGACATGCTGATGTCATTCACGGTACCACAGATTGCCAATCTACCAATATCTCCACCGGGGAAAAAAATCGGAGAAATGATGTGACCATCCGTGCTGATTGACAGCCTGCCATTTGGGTTTGTATCAGGAATTGGTGTATTGGCAAAGTCATTGCCTGCTTTGATAAATGAATTCTGGAAATGCGCCTGGAATACCTCTTGAATCAAGTTGTGTGTCATGAGACCGCCACTTCCATGTCCCATAACGATTGTTGTTTCATTTTTTAGTGGGAGAGGGCAAACTGGACCCTCAAAGGTAGGAATTTGATCAACCATAAAAATATCCTTGTTATGAGATTGTAGACTTTGAAAATCGGAAGTAGGCGTTACACGCACCTTCAGAACTAACCATCGGAGCACCCAGAGGTTTGGTTGGGTTGCATTGTTTTCCAAATGCCGGGCAGTCAAAAGGTTTTTTCAACCCTTGCAAAATTTCACCGGCAATACAAACTTCATGTTCCCGTGTTTGTATGTGTCCTACCTGAAAGCGTTTCTCTGCATCATAAAAAGCATATTCTTTTCGTAATCCTAACCCACTTTGAGGAATTCGACCAATTCCACGCCAATTTCGATCACATGGTTCAAATACCTGTTGAATGGTTTTCTGAGCGACCTGATTCCCGCTTTCGGTAACAGCTCTAGTATAGGCATTTTCAACAAAATGCTCATTTTTTTCTAATTGACGGATTGACAATAAAATTCCCTGTAATAAATCTAATGGCTCAAATCCTGTCACCACAATAGGAATTTTGTATTGATCCGCAATTGGATGATATTCCCAATAACCCATAATTGCACACACATGTCCAGCGGCTAGAAATGCCTGAACCCTGTTTTGGGGAGAGCTGAGAATTGCATGCATAGCCGGTGGAACAGTTACCTGAGAAACCAGGATTGAATAATTCTTTAAACCCAATGCTTTTGCCTGTAATACACTGGCTGCATTCGCAGGTACCGTCGTTTCAAAACCGATCGCAAAGAACACGATTTGTTTGTCTGGATTTTCCTGGGCGATTTTTACAGCATCTAAAGGAGAATAAACAACCCGAATCTGAGCACCACGGGCGCGTAATGTAAAAAGATCAACTTCTGACCCTGGAACACGTAACATATCGCCAAATGAACAGAAAATGACCTCAGGAAGACTTGCAATTGCGTGACCGCGATCTATCTGATCCAGAGGAGTAACACAGACAGGGCAGCCGGGTCCATGTACTAATTCTATTTGTTCCGGTAATAATTGGTCCAATCCATACTGCATGATGGCATGTGTTTGACCACCACATATTTCCATCATTACCCAATTTTGAGTGGTGATTCTCTTAATCTCATCTACCAATCCTCGCACAAGATGTGAATCCCGAAAGGATTTGGAAAAATCAGATATTTTGTTCATCGATATTTAATTCTTGGTCTAAGTCTGCGATTTCCTGCAGCAAATTTAATGTATCCATCGCTTCTTCTTCATTAAATACATTTAGGGCAAACCCAGCATGGATGATGGTGTAATCTCCAATTTTTGCATCCGGTATTGCCTCAATACAAGCCGACCGAATTACACCACCAAAATCTATTTTTGCCATTTTCATCCCAATTGAATCTTCAATTTCAACAATTTTTCCAGGTATACCAAGGCACATTTTGTTCTCCCAGAGTTATAAATTTTGTATAAACTTTGATGCAATTAAAGCCTGTCCTAATGATATACCACCATCGTTTGTTGGTATACTTTGATGAATCATAACATCAAATTGATCATTTTTTAGCTTTTTTATCATATTTTCCAACAAAACTTTGTTTTGCCAGACTCCACCGCTTAATGCTATCGTGTTTATTTTATTTTCGCTTCTAATTAACTTACATACATCCATAGATAACTGAACAATACTATTATGAAATCGGGCTGATAATGTTTGGATGGGTGTATTTTCATGCAAATCAACAATGATGGCTTCAAATAATGGTTTTGGATCGAGTAAACCATTTTCATATAGGATCGGGTAATAACCTGTTTCATCAGGGTCCACCAGCGCTTCCATTTCAATGGCAGCCTGCCCTTCATAACTGACTTTATGTCTAACCCCGATTAAGGAAGCGACTGCATCAAACAAGCGTCCCATACTGGAGGTTTTGGGTGTGTTGATTTGTCTGGAAAGCTGAATATCTAAAACGGTTTTGTCCTCCATGCAAAGTGCAGCAACACCAGGCAAGGAATAATCCCAATTGATTTGATATGCCCAAAGGTGAGATAACGCCATTCTGGCTGGTATTCGAATGGAGATATCTCCACCAGGTAGAGGCACATACCGCAAATGAAATTTTCGTTGATATTGGGCGTAATTGCCAACTAATATTTCACCACCCCAGATAGCCCCATCTGTTCCATAACCTGTACCATCATAACAAAGCCCGATTACAGGTTCATCTTTTTCGTATTGATTATCTGCTAAACAGGCGGCCAGATGGGCATGGTGATGTTGTACTTGAATGTTTTGAATATTCTTTTCTTGCGCGAATTGAATAGCGAAGCGGGTTGACAGATAATCAGGGTGCATGTCACTGGCAATTAATTCAGGATTTATTCTAAATAATTTTTGATAATGAGAAATTGCCTCTTCAAAGGATTGCAGGGTTTCATAGTTTTCCATGTCTCCAATGTGATGACTGATAAATGCATAATTATCTCGAGTGAGGCAAAAAGTGTTTTTTAATTCTGCTCCAGTTGCCAGTATTTGAGGAAGGTTAAGTGGGGAAATGACGGGGTTGGGAGCATATCCTCGCGATCTGCGAATGGGATAATTTTTCCCTGCGATTATTCTGGTTACAGAATCATCCACGCGCATATGGATTTCACGATTATGAATGAGGAAAGCGTCTGCAATATTCCCCAGTTGTGAAAAGGCATCCTGGTCTTTATAGGCGATTGGTTCATCGCTCATATTTCCACTGGTCATCACCCATACAGGAGGATTATTATCAGCTGGTTCTAGTAAAAGATAGTGCAACGGTGTGTATGGTAACATAAAACCAAGATGGTTCTGTGAAGGAGCTACCAAAGGAGAAAGATCATTCAATGATTTTGATTGCAGTAATATAATCGGTCTTTCTTTGGATTCCAACTGTACTCGTTCTGATTTTGAGACCAGACAGTAATCTGAAATTGTCTCAACAGAGAAAGCCATTAAAGCAAAAGGTTTTTCACTGCGTTTTTTGCGTGATCTCAACTTGTCCACAGTTTCGAAATTTGTTGCATCACACGCGAGATGAAAGCCTCCTAATCCTTTTACCGCCAGAATATTACCCTCACGAACCATCTTACGGGAAATTTGAATTGCTTCTTCTCCATTGGCAATTATTTGGTTATCAATGATCAGACTTACCTGAGGTCCACAATCTGAGCATGCGATGGGTTGTGCATGGTATCTTCGATCCAGTGGATTTTTGTACTCTTTGAAGCATTGGTCACACATCTCAAAGGATGCCATTGTTGTTTTTGGGCGATCATAAGGGATATCTTTAATGATCGTAAAACGTGGACCACAATTGGTGCAATTAATGAATGGGTACCTGTATCTAAAATCCTGAGGATCAAACAATTCTCGCAGACAATCATCGCAGATGCTGTAATCGGGTGAGATTGGAAGAAATTCACCTTCCATAGAATTGCTTTCAATAATGGTGAATTCTTTGTATTCATGATTGTTTGTTTCTTCGACATTTAACATGTCGATTCGACTGAGGGGAGGGGGTGAGTTTCTTAATTCTGCGAGAAAATTTACAAGGTTAGGAGAAGTACCATTAATTTCAATTTCTACACCACTGGAAGAATTCCGAACCCATCCTGTCAGATCATTTTGTATAGCCAATGAGTAAACAAAGGGACGAAAACCAACACCCTGAACAATCCCTTTGATTTGAATTTTTATTGTTTTTATTTCAAGCATGGACCCGGTTTTTAAATTCATTCACTTGCTGTGATAACCAAAGAATCCATTGGTCAAAACCCTCTTCGGTTTTGCAGGAAACTTTAAATGTGGTTAATCCAGGATTAAGGATTTCAACACCTTGTTGAAAATAATCCATACGAAAATCGAGATAAGGAAGTAGATCAATTTTATTGATCAACAATACATCGATACCACGATAAATATTTGTATATTTGTAAGGTTTGTCATCACCTTCGGGAACACTGGAGATGACGACATTCGCATGAGTACCGATTTTAAATGCTGCTGGGCAAATTAAATTTCCAACATTTTCAACAATAATCAAATCAAGGGCTTTGTAATCGATGTGTTTCAAGGCGCGATCAATCATCATAGCGTCCAGGTGGCATTGACCTCCGGTGTTTATCTGTACAGCCGGCATTCCCATTGCCAATACTTTATCCGCATCAATTGTCACCGGGGCGGTATCGCCTTCTATGACACCAATTCGCATTTTTCCGGATAATTTTTCAATTGTCTTAAGAATGACACTTGTTTTGCCCGCTCCAGGTGATGCCATGATATTAATGGAAAAAACACCTGCTTGCGATAAAAGGGTTTCATTTTGTGATGCCACCTGATCATTTGCGTCAAGAATTTTTTCAACAACCTGTACTTTTTCTGTAGCCATTTGATTACCTCTCAATTTCTATGCTTTCAAGAAAGAACTCTTCCCCGGATTGAATTTTGAGCTGATAAGATCCGCAGTTAGGGCAGGGAATTAATTCTCCAGGTATTTCAAAAGTGTTATCACAAACCAGACAATACATGGTAGCTGGTATTCGATTGAAGTGAATAACAGAACCTTCACAGACTGTATCTTTAGAGATCATTTCCCAATAAAAGACCACACTATCATCAACAATGCTAGATAAGTTTCCAATTACCAGAAATATATCTGTGACTTTTTTAGCATTGGCTTTAAGCGAATGTTTTTCTGCGATTTGTAAAATACTTTCGGTAACAGCTAATTCATGCATTTCATTATTATAAACGCATTAGAATTAATTTCTGATGTTTATATGATCTTTAGCTTATTTCTGCATAAAAAGGTCAATGAGTTTTAATCGCATTGCCAGCATGCGTGTAGCAATTACGTTTGATAATCTGCGCATGATGACATATCCAAGCTCCTGATCGATATCGCATAACTCATTCAATGCAGAACCATCAAAATAAATCAAATTGCTCTTTTTGAGTGCTGTAATTGTGGTAATTCGATGTCTGGCAACCGGAGTCATGCTATCCCAACCTACAATATCCAGAGGATCTGCATTATATAAGCGTACCTGGCCATGCCCCGGTACATAGATTTCTATTCCTAATGAACCTTCTGAGACGATATAGAGTAAGTTGTCGTTTTCGCCTTCTCTATATAAAATTTCCCCTTCTTCCAAAAACCGAAAACCAGCTACCTTTTCTAATTTTCTTAGTTGTTCCTGAGATAAATCCATTAGCCATGGAATACTCTGTAATGTTGGGCGGATATCTGCTTTGTCAATCATATCTTTACCTGTGGGAGTGTGACTTCAATCTATCTATTTGTTTTATCATTGAAAGATCGGATAAATAAGTGTTAATCCTCCTCGTTCGAACCGTATATTGTCACATCGAAGCATTGAACCAAAATTTATCTCAAATATTCACCTCAAAAGACTAAAACGAAAATTTAAATAAAAAACCTGCCAGAACGAGTCTGACAGGTCATTGCGCGATAAGTGGATTATTCAATAACCAATTTAACTGCACATACTTTATATTCTGGAATTTTTGCGACAGGATCTAATGCCGCAATGGTTAAGTTATTGGTGTTTTGTTCTCCTGGGAAATGGAAATTCGCAAAGACCAATCCCGGAGAGACGCGATCGGTGATTAATGCCTTTCCCCTGGTCGTCCCTCTGCGAGAATTTAAAGTAATTTGTTGGTTTTGCTTAATACCATATTTGATCGCATCTTCAGGATGAACTTCAATATAGGCTCCTGGATACACTTCCAACAAATCTGAAGAACGACGTGTCATCTCGCCGGCGTGCCAATGGTAGAGTACCCGGCCAGTGGTGAGCAAAAGTGGAAATTCATCATCTGGCATTTCTTTTGGATCAATATGCTCTGTCGGATGGAATTTCCCCTTTCCGCGTGTGAATGATCCAATATGCAGGATCGGTGTTCCGGGATGTTGTGAGTCTTTTACAGGCCAATGCAGTGATTCTCCATTATTTAATCGTTCATAATTGATACCAGCATAACTGGGTGTCAATGCCCCGATTTCTTCCATGATTTCAGAGGCGTTTTTATAATCCCAGCCTGCAAACTCGCCAATTATTTCTCGTTGTTCTATATGCAGAATCTTCTTTGCCAAATTGGATAAAATTTCCCAATCTGGTTTTGCGGATCCTTTTGGACTAATCGCCTGCCTGACCAATTGGACTCGGCGTTCGGTATTGGTAAATGTACCATCTTTTTCGGCAAAGGATACGCCTGGAAGAAGGACATCTGCAAGTGCAGAGGTTTCAGATGGAAAGATTTCCTGTAAAACGATAAACTCACAAGCCTGCAGACACTTTCGGGTGTGGTTTACATCAGGGTCAGTCATCAAAGGATTTTCGCCCATGATATACAACGCCCGAACCTTGCCTTCACCTGCTAATGGTATCATTTCAGTCGAGGTCAATCCAGGTTTTGTTGAAAGCGTATTATCAGGCTTGCCAGTAATTGATTTGGTTTGCCATGCAAGATTAAATTTATCAATATACATTTGATTGGTAACTGATTGATATCCAGGGAACACATTGGGAAGACCACCCATGTCACAGGCACCCTGAACATTATTCTGTCCACGTAAAGGATTAACCCCACCTCCGTTAACCCCCATATTTCCCAGCAGCATTTGTAGATTTGCTAAGGTAAGTACATTCAAAACACCGGTGGAGTGTTGGGTGATTCCCATTGCCCAGAACACAGCCATGGGCTTTTGAGTTGCCATCATTTCAGCGGTTTTGTTTAACTCATTGACGGATACACCTGTGATAGATGAGACAATTTCAGGCGTATATCCCGCTAAAGTTGCTTTAAATTCCTCGAAATTTTCACAACGTTCATCGATATATTGTTGGTCCTGCC
This sequence comes from Anaerolineaceae bacterium, assembly GCA_019429225.1. Taxonomy (GTDB): domain Bacteria; phylum Chloroflexota; class Anaerolineae; order Anaerolineales; family Anaerolineaceae; genus UBA6170. Next base: position 1,440 of record JAHYJK010000111.1, on the reverse strand, counting down.
AATTGTTTTCAAGGATAATGTGCATCAAACCATTAATCAGTGCAACGTCTGTACCTGCTTTATGACGCAAATAAATGCTTGAAAATTCTGCTATATCAATTTTTCTTGGGTCTGCAACGATTAATTTGATTTTTCTTCGAATGATTGCCTGGCGGATTTTTGAACCTATCACAGGGTGTTGTTCTGTCGTATTTGACCCAATGATGAAAATTGATTCTGCATGATCAACGATATCCTGAACCGTATTTGACATCGCACCGGAACCAAAGCTCATAGCAAGTCCTGAGACGGTGGAAGCATGACAGAGTCTGGCACAATGATCGATGTTGTGGGTGCCAATGACCTGGCGAGATAGCTTGTTCATCAGGTAGTTTTCTTCATTGGTACATTTGGCGGAGGTCAATAATCCGATGGAATCAGTTCCAGATTCCTGTTTAATTTTCACGAGTTTTTTGGCTACAATGGTGAGGGCTGTATCCCAATCAACTTCAATCCAGGGACCGATTTCTTGTGGATTTTTGGGATCTCCTTTTAATAGATATTCCCTGACCATAGGCTGTTTGAGGCGATCAGGGTGATTAATAAATTTATAACCATATCTGCCTTTTACACACAAATGTTTTCCATTTACGGGAGCATCTGGATTGGGAGTTATTTTTATGACCTGATCGTTTTTTACATTCAAATCAAAATTACAACCTACTCCACAATAAGTACAGGTGGTTTGGACTTTCTTTTCTGCATCCGTTGCTCCATATGAAGGTTTATGACTGAGTGCACCGGTGGGACAATAATCTACACAGGCACCACATGACTCACATCTGGCTTTTAATAAGGGGACACCTGACCCTGCAATAATTTTGTTTTCAATACCCCGGTTTGCCAATCCCCAAACAAAACGGCCTTGAATTTCTGCGCAGGCTCGAATACAACGCGTACACAAAATACATTGATTAAGATCCACCCGAATAAATGGATTAGGATCACTATCCACAATATATTTCGCTTCTTTCAGCATTTTTTTCTGAACATCAACTTGATAGTGCTGACACCACTTGAGGAAATAATTGGGTTTACCATTCTCAATTGATAATGGACCATGGTAATTCACCAACATCAACTCAAGTATCGTTTTTCTGGCATCTTTTAAATCATCCGTTTCAGTCAAGACTTCCATATTCGCGGATACTGGAAGAGTACAAGCAGCAATAGGATTGCGAAGGCCTTTAACTTCAACATCACATAAGCGACAACCTCCGTGAGGTGTCAAATCCGGATGGTCACACAGACTTGGAATGGTAATTCCGAGATCCTGAGCAACTCGTAAAAGCGTTTTTCCTTCTGGAACGTCATATTGTTTGCCATTAATTGAGATTGGAATCATGAATGTTCTCCTACCAACTGAACTTTTCCAGGTAATATTTCGATAGCATTAAAGTT
>JAHYJK010000110.1 GCA_019429225.1 Anaerolineaceae bacterium | reverse complement strand
GGTTCTACAGGTGCAGCAGGTTCAGCGGGTGCGGCTGGTGCGGCTGGTTCGGCTGGTGCAGCAGGTTCAGCTGGAGCGGCGGGTGCTTCTGGTGCAGTTGGAGCTGCAGGTTGACAGGCAACCACCAGCATACTGACAACCAATAACATAAATACTACGCTAAAAAGCGATTTAGATCTCATCTTCTTCCTCCTAAAAATTGTAAAAATTATGATTTGGGTACATGTAGATCAAGGATCAAATTATTTGGTTAACTTCACCTCCTATTCAATTTAAAATATCCGGAAAATTAGTTAATAGATTCAACCATTTTATATGACATTTGTCAATACTTTGGCAGGATGAACATCCAGACAGGCCATAATAACAATATTTTCTGATTCTATCTTTGTTTATTCAAGCACTTACGATATATCAAGTCAATCCTTCATCAGGGTAATTGTGACCTGGTCATTAGTCGAGGAAAATGATGTAAGTAGTCGATTCGATCAAGTTGCAATGCCCGGGTTCGTATAATCTGGTTACGATTAATTCAGAACGCGCCGGACGGATTTGATTTTCATGTCTCCTGCTGTTAATCCAGACCTATCTTGACAGTGTTCCGCCCTGCATGTATAATCCAGATCGATATACTCCATGGGGGTATATTAGTAAATCTGGAAATTGAGGTGAATGAATGCCATTATATGAGTACGTTTGCAGTGATTGTGGTCAACCCTTCGAAAAAATGATGCGCTTTAGCGAGGTAAATCAGTCGCCCAGTTGCCCAACCTGTGCAGGTACCAATACCCACAAACAAATTTCATTATTTAATGGTTTAGGATCATCCTCCTCATCCAATTCATCCAGTTGCGGCAGCAGCCCCACCAGCCGCTTTCGCTGAGGGGGATAAATCGCCTGCGTGACAGGCAGAAATCGAAATCATATGCAACTCACCGATAGTCAGGCCAAAGACAAGTTAATTAACCGCTTACACCGCATCGAAGGTCAGGTACGCGGGGTTCAATCAATGATATCGGATGAACGCAATTGTCGTGATATTTTACAGCAGTTAAGCGCCATCCGCTCAGCCGTTCAGGGCGTCAGCCTGCTTCTGCTGGAAGATTACATGGCGGATTGTTTTGTGAACCTGGAAGAGAAAAATCCCCAGGAGCGCGATGATCTATTAAAAGATCTGATTCAAATGCTGGGTAAGACCCCTTAAGGGAGGGAAATTATGGCAAATGCAAAGATAATCTGGCAACCGGGTGGCAGGACCTTTATTGGCACTGATTCAACTAATCACTCGGTTGTTTTATCCACACCCGATGAAGGCGTGGGAATGAAGCCATCCGAGTTGTTATTGGTTGCTGTTGGATCCTGTACCGCCGTGGATGTGGTCAACATCCTGGAGAAAAAACGCTATCAGTTGAATCGGCTTGAGATTCAAGTCAGTGGGGAGCAGGACGCTGATCCACCCTGGACTTATCGTAAAATTCACATCCACTACATCCTGCAGGGAGCAGAATTGACGGATAAAGCCGTTGAACAGGCCATTCAGCTCTCCGAAGAGAAATATTGTTCGGTCTCCGCTACGGTACGGGCTACTGCCAAAATCAGCACTTCTTACGAACTTCTGTAATGAATGAACCCTATTATGGTAAATCTGCCGGACTGACACCCAATTCATCCGGCATGAAGCGCATCCCTTTTAATTCTGCAAAGGTCAGGTACTTGCCTTCTAATTCAGGTTTTTCTTTTCTCAACCCTTCATATAAATAGGTATAGCTGGTCATTACCCGGGTTTTCCAGTTCAGGTTAAGGTTGCGTGCCACCTTTTGAATGCTGGTTCCATCGGGCCCTTCAATTTCAATGAAATTTCCATAAGGTAATTCATCCAGCACGACCAGAGTGTCCAGCAGTGAATAAGTGGTGCGGAATTTTTCATATGCCATCACCACTTCAAATCCCAGTCCTTCCAGTAATTTCCGAGCAGTTTCAAAATCATCTACCAGCACTTCAATTTCCTGGCGGATACTGACCGGTTTACCAGCTTCCGCTGCACCTTTGAAGGTCAGAATATTTTCTTTGTCTTTCCGCAAGCGTAAAACATGACGTTGATTGCGTAAGCGCCCATCAGCGGTATCAAAACGCAGATTGGATTCAAAACAACGTTCCTGTAGCAGTGTGCCGCCTAACTCCAGAATTTTTTGCTCGATTTCTTTCAAAGAAAGTACATAAAATTTCACTTCAATTTCAACATCATTATTGTTCTTCATTTATCATCCTTTTGGCGACTTATTTTTTGTGAGGTAAAAATAGCCAAATACAAAACCTAAATAAACGCTGGTTACCACTATCCGAAATGGAAAATTATAAAAAGCAATGCTGCTCCGGGAAAAGATCAAATAATCCAACCACCAGCCGGCTGCCAATATCACGATACTGATTTGAACATATTTCTGGCTCCATGCGAATCGCAACCAGGTGCTTACCACAGCGATGGTGCCGACGACCCCAATCACTGCACCACTGATCAAACTATACCACGGACCTGGCCTGACACCAAATCGTAGCAGTGTTTCCCATTGGTAGATGCTCTGATAAACTCGTAGCCAGCCCATCACAGCAATGATAGCAAGTGAGATTATGATTAGCTTCAGTAAGAATGGTCGTTTCTTTTTCAATCTTTCCGTCCTGCAGGAATTGTACTCGAAGTCCTGTCAGGCAGAAAAACTCGTATCATCTTTCTCAGGTGTTCATTCTCTGAGTAGATCATGGGAAAAACTGTAATTCCCACAAATGAACATGTGCGGGTTCAGCGTTATTCAGATTAAAAACGCGTACTTCCACCCAATCTACCGCCATGGTTTCAGGTAAATCTAATTCCACAAACCGTGGATCAGATGCTTCTTTTACTTCCACCTCCAGCAATATTGGAGCTTCAGCTTCATCAGCCCAGATCTGCGCTTCTACCCGTGTCGGTTCTCCACCGACCCGCAGGAGCAATTGGGAAACAAAGCGGGGTTCATGAAAACGTACAATCAACCGCAAGGGGTTTGCTTCCCAGGTTCGTGCCAGCGTGGCTGGATCCCCATCAAAAATATGCTGGATCTCTCCCATGTCCAGTGTGGAGTACTCAACTTCAATTTCTTCTCCATCCAGCATGGATACTGTGCTTTTGTTCAGGATCCGTCGGGCAGCCAGTTCTGCAGCAAAGATTTCCTCAATATTCTCAACGTACGCCAATGTGGTAAAGTAAAAACCAGGCTCTCCATTCGGAAATTGAATCACTTTTTCAGCCTGTATGTTGGTGAACTTTTGACTCTCGCGAACGTTCTGCATTTCTTCCGGGATCATCACAAATACCATTTCCGGACCGATCGGTTTGAACGCGCTGATGTAGCCATCGATACTCCCCATTTGAAACGGAAGAGGATCATCAAAGAAGAAGCGCGCCAGTACATCTGCGCTGTTTGCCCAGTTTGATGTCATATAGAATTTATTCTCAGGGTTTTTATGCAACTCTTCTTCGATGGTTCCAAACACCTGTCTTGCGCCATATTGCATACCGTACATGCCATAATTCGTAAACCAGGTCGGTCCGTTACGCAAGGCATCAGTGAGCATGCTGATATTCAAAATACTCAATAACACAAATACGCTAAATCCAATACCGGGAGCGGTCAGCGCAGAATGGCTGATGCGACTGCGCATCTTTCTTTCCAGCCATTGCCAGAATGTGATCAATCCCATGCTGGTCAAGAATGTCGCGGGGATAACCATCACCAATGCACGGGTAATACCCAATTGCACCAGTGCAGCGCCACTGGGAGCTACCAGCAGCATGATCAGCACCAACCTGGCAATGGATTGCTTGACGTTTTTGATACACCACAGAATGCCAATCAGGGCAAATGGCAATCCAGGCCGCCATAAATGTCCATAGTCTTTCATCAGATGACGCTGTAAGTCAACACCATTTGGCAGATACCAATACAACGGATTCAATCCGCGCACATAATCACGCAGGAAGTTCAACCATTTCTCACCTAATGGAATATTCTGCACCCAATAGGAACCCAATATTTCCAGATGACGTTGTGTCTCACCCGGATAGTTCAGGGTATAACGCAGCAACGGAATCAGAAATACCAGTCCTATCCCAATCGCCTTCAGAAACAAGGATTTGTGTTGCCAGTGGTAACGCCAGTCACTCAGCAAAAATCCCAACAACGTAAGGCCCGAGACCAGACGCATGGGGCTATAGCTGTAAAAAGCCAGCGCCGCCAGAACAGCGGCAGCATACAGATAGCGCAAATTACCATTGCGATATAACACATAACATCCGACGAACCCAGCATAAAAGGAGACAGCCATGGTGGTTTCAAAAGCGGTACGGGAATGTAAAAACCAGGCCGGCATTAATGACAGTATCAAAATCGCCAGCCAACCAAATTTACGTTTATAACCTTTTTCAATCATTCCACCCACCCCGACTGCGGCTAGAATCGTCAATAAAGCGGCTGCTCCACGGGTTGCCCAGATTTCCTTCCCGAAAAGCCAGACAGGCAAAACCTGAAAATAGACCGAAGTGCTCAGGTTGTATTGGCCACCATTTTCAAAAAACGTGGGTAAAAATTCATCGCGATGGTTAAAAAAATTATCACGAATCAAGTCGGCCGCGTGCACACTTTGAATGGCTTCATCCCCTAAAAAGTTAATCGGAAAATCTTCAATTCCAATCAACCGCACCAACAGATACACCAACATTGCCAGCAGAAAACCCAGTTTGGATAATTGTATTCCTTTGTATGCAAAAATCTTACCTGCCTGTTTTTGCTCCTGCCTACGGTTGGGTCTCAACACCTCGGTGTAACGAAACTGACCTTCATGGTCGAGATGATTGCAAATCACTTCGACTTCATGATCGGGTGGTAGATTGACTTCAATGATCAATTTTTTATCCACCAGTTTTTGAGTGGTCAAATCAAGTTTGGGGGAATTCTGGGGGTCGTTTTGCATTCATTTTGATTATAGCATTTTGAAATTAAGCGGAATATCACTGACATATGACATCAATTCGAGAGAATAATGGGATTATGGTCAAAAATGCCGTAAAATTAGAGGCACATCAATTCAAATAGCATTGATGATAAAAAAGAACAAAAGCAGGTATTATGAGCGAAGAAATCACTCCCGAAATTTTCAATCATCTTGTCACCCTGGCTGCCCTGGAATTGGACGAAAAACAGGCAGCCTATTTACGCCGTGAGTTAAACCAGCAACTAAAAGCTATTCATGAATTGGAAGCCATTCCACTGGACGCCGATTTGAAGGTCACAACCCACGGTGTCTCCTACAATCTGGCAACCAGCCCGGCATTGCGTGAGGACACCTGGCAGCCACATCCCAACCCGGATGAGATTCTGGCACAGGCCCCGCAGGTGGACGAGCATTACATCATCGTACCCGATATTCCACACGAGAAATTGGATTAAGCCATGCAACTTTGCGATCATTCAGCCCACGAATTATTAGATTTATTACGCAGTAAGCAGGTATCTGCTGAGGAAATTGTACAAAGCAGCCTGCAACGCATTGCTGCGGTAGATGGACGCTCCGGCAGCCTTGAATCAGGACAAGAAACCGACCAGGACAGGGGTACAGTACATGCCTTCATCTCTGTTTCAGCCGAACAGGCGCTGGAACAGGCGAAAACCATAGACCAGCAATTGGCAAGAGGTGAACCGGTTGGACCCCTGGCTGGAATTCCCTTCTCCGCCAAAGACGTCTTCTGTGTCAAAGATACTTACACCACCGCTGCCTCCAAAATCCTGGCGAATTTCAAAGCCCCCTATACCTCCACCGCTGTGGAACGCCTGCAGAAGCAGGGTGCCATCATGCTCGGCAAGGTCAACATGGATGAGTTTACCTATGGTTCTTCCAACGAGTCAACTGCTTTTCAGCCCTGCCCACGCAACCCCTGGGACACCAGCCGTGTGCCCGGTGGCTCATCCGGGGGTAGCACTTCCTCGGTAGCCGCTGGTGAGGTGCCTTTCTCACTCGGCACGGATACCGCCGGTTCCATCCGCCAGCCAGCTGCCTTTTGTGGCGTGGTCGGTGTCAAACCCACCTATGGCAGAGTCTCACGCTATGGGATTATTGCTTTTGCTTCCTCGCTCGACTGCCCGGGACCGATTACCCGGAATGTCACCGATGCAGCTTTGATGCTGCAAGCCATCGCTGGGGCAGATCCACGTGACAGTACTGCTGCCAATGTGCCCGTACCGGATTACCTGGCAACCCTCGAGCAGGGTGTTAAAGGCAAACGCATCGGCTTATCACCCGATTATTTCCAGATCAGCTACATGGATGCCGAAAGTGGCGAGATCCACCAGAAACCGGTGCAGGAGGATATCCGCGCCGCTGTCTATCATGCGGCTGAAGTGCTGCAAAGGATGGGAGCAGAGATTATCGAGGATGTCCCCATGCCCAATACCCGCTACGGCATCCCGGCGTTTTTCGTCATCAGCCGGGTGGAAGCTGCTTCGAATCTACACCGCTATGATGGCGTCAAATATGGTTACCGGACCCCCAGCGCGGAAGATGATTTGCGTGTCATGTACCGCAAGACCCGTAACGAGGCCTTTGGATTACAGCCCAAATTGCGCATTCTGATGGGTATGTACGTCAGTGCTGCCCAATATTCGGAACAGTATTACAATCGTGCCCTGAAAGTACGCGCTTTATTGCGCCGCGATTTCGATCAGATCTTTGATCTGCAGGGAAAATATCGGTTGGATGCTCTGCTGACCCCCACCACCCCCACGACTACCTTCCCTATTGGTGCGATCTATGGCGATTCGGTGCTGATGCAATACGCCGATCAGTTCACCGTCACCGCCAACCACGCCGGCATCCCCGGCATTTCCCTCCCCGGTGGGATTGCCGCGGATGGTCTTCCGATTGGTGTCCAGTTGTTGGGCCCAGATTATTCTGAGCACACCCTCCTGCAAATCGGTCGATCTTTGGAAATCGGCACACAGGATGAAGCCTGGCGTTCACAAAAGCCAGCTGTATTACGCTAAGGTGGAAACATGAAAATCGATCACCAAACTACCCTTCAAACCACCTCCAGGAGGATTGCATGACAGATTACGAAGTTGTAATAGGCCTGGAGACACATATCCAGTTGAATACCAAAACCAAAATCTTTTGTGCCTGCAAAGCCGACTCCTGGGATGACGAACCCAACACAAATGTCTGCCCGGTCTGCACTGGTTTACCTGGTGTATTGCCGGTGCTGAACAAAGCCGTGGTGGAAAAAGGCGTACTGCTGGCAAAAGCCATGCATTCCGATATTCGCATGCGCTCTTTCTTTGACCGCAAGAATTACTTCTATCCTGATCTGCCCAAAGGCTACCAGATCTCCCAGTATGACCTCTCATTAGCCAGCGGTGGTTACCTGGATCTCCCCATGCCGGAAGGCTACACCCGCCGGGTTACAATCACCAAACTGCACATGGAAGAAGATGCCGGTAAGACCAAAAATGCTGGCAACCTGCGTCTGATCGACTTCAACCGCTGCGGTGTGCCGCTGGTTGAAATGGTCACCGGACCAGATTTACGCTCGGCCAATGAAGCTGCGCAATATCTGATCCGACTGCGCCAGCTATTACGCTGGTTGGGCATCTCCGAAGCTGACATGGAAAAGGGTCACCTGCGTTGTGATGCCAACGTCTCCATTCGTCCCAAAGGCTCAGACCAACTCTTCACCAAGACCGAGATCAAGAACGTCAACTCCATCGATAATGTGAAAAACGCCATCGAACACGAAGTTGAACGTCAGATTCGCGAGGTGGAAGCCGGCAATCGTGTGTATGCCTGGACACTGGATTGGGATGAGGAGAAGAACGAACTGCGTAAAATGCGCTCTAAGGAAACAGAGGCCGATTATCGCTATTTCCGTGAACCAGATTTATTACCTCTGGATCTGACCCAGGCATGGTTGGATAAGATTCTGGCAGACTTTCCCGAACTCCCCCTGGAACGCAAAGCCCGTTTCATTTTCGAGTACAAACTACCCGAATACGATGCCGATATACTGACCGGCGAACGCAACCTCTCCGATTATTTCGAAAGCGCTGTGCATCTCTACGCTGGCGACCCTAAAAAGGTCTCCAACTATCTCATGAACGACATTTTACGCATGCTCAATGAGAGCGGCAAGACTGCCGACCAGTTGAAGCTCACCCCCGCCTTCCTGGCTGAGATCCTCAAAATGGTCGATGCCGGGCAGATCAACACCTCCACTGGCAAAAGCCTGCTGGAGAAAGTGGAAACCAGCGGAAAATCCCCCAAAAGCATTGTTGAGAGCGAAGGGTTGGGTCTGGTCAGCGATGATTCTGCCATCCGGACCGTGGCCGAGAAGATCGTGGCAGCCAACCCCAAAGAAGTCGAGACCTTCCGCGCTGGCAAAGAGACCCTGATTGGCTGGTTCACCGGACAGGTCATGCGTGAAATGCGCGGCAAAGCCGATCCCAAACTAGCCACACAGATATTGCTGGAGTTGCTGAAGAAATAATCGAGCCAGGATCTGTAAAAAAATCAATAATTCTAAAACAGAGATAGTTCATCAACTGCATGGAAATGAAGGCTATTCATTAATTCCATAAACGCACCTATGGTTGATTCACGATCAGATGAAGCAGATATGATTATTGAGCCAGTTGTATCAAAGTAAATATTTTTGGTACTGGTTAGAAACCTCAGTTCATATCCCCCTTCATCATCCGTCTTAAGAAACAAGGAAACCGGATAATTATCCAGAATGGTAGTCTCACTGATTAAAGTATATTTCCCACCCGTCGTTAATAAATTGTATGCTTCATCGTATTTTGTTATGGCTTCCGAAATGTCTGGGTAATAAGCAAAGCTGTAGCGTAAAGAATCAATTTCTCCTGCATTCATGTCGGGATTAATGAAACGGACATAAAACATTCTGGTGCCGTCATCGGTAATTAAATCAGTATGTTCCTGATCGATTATTAACGCTTGCGCTTCAGGGTAATCAAAAATAAAATCAAAAAGGTCTTCCTGATAAATCTCTCCCTGAAATGGGTTTACGGTCGGAATCGGAATTGGCGTTTGTGTAGGAATAAGCGTAGGTAAAATGATTTTCGTTTTATAAACGGTGGGGGTTGGTTTAACCTTACGATCAACAGGAACACTGGAAATTGCTAAAGTAAAACAAATCAAAGAATTTATTACTGCCCCAATGATGATTAAATTTTTATTCATTAATTTTTTCCTGGGAACAACTGGTAAGTTCATTATAGGGATTTTTTGTGGTTGTTAACTTATCAATTTTGTAATCCGGTAACATCACCGAAAAAGAACAAAAATATAAATTTATGGAATCTCAATCAATTGCTGATCGAGATCTGAAAAATAATTCGAAAAATCATAACGAATAGCCGCGCTGATATCCGGTAGAAGCATGGATGGACTAACTTCTGCTGTGAAAATAGTAAAAAGATGTTGAAAAAAGTTTATGAAAGGGTCTTTTGTTATAAACGTAGTTTTTCGTGTAAACGTGTCATATTGTGCATAGATTGCCGGATCACTCAGAATTAAAACACCATCTGGTGCAACACCTGAAGTTCCCCTTTTTGCTGTTTGATAAAGTTTCAAAAATTCATCCTGATCTACCGAATTACAAAATGAGAAGATAAAAGATTTTGGTACGGTTCTTAATTTCAGTTCCATGTAATCCTGAGAGTTATTAGCCAAAATATTGTGTTTTGTCGGCTTCAGATTTTTTACGCTGGCACAATTAATAAAAGCTTGTCTTAATTCATTCGATTTATTCCTGGGTAATATTTCAATCGTCGCAATAACACTCTCAAGCAAGTAGGTATTTTGGTAATCGGACGATCTAAAGACTGGATAATTGGATCGATACAGAACAATGTCTTGTTTCGATGATTTTCGACCTGTAAAATCGACGATTTCACCAGCAGCAATATCAATGTTTGAGGGTAAATCCTTGTAGAAAATTCATAATGAAAAATAATCTCAAAGAAATTTGATTGGCAGGATCATCTGGAAGCTTAGAATAAGCCTTAAAAAATTCCGACAATGATTTCTGTGTGTTCCTGCAAAACTCTAAAAAAGGAAACATATCAACTCCTAATAATTGAAAGGAAACGATTTCGCTGATTTCATTGTACTATAAATAGAAAATTTTTTCTAATTAATTTAAGGTTAAGACAGAAAATTTTAAGAATAGGGATTTTTCTGAACGTTTTCCAGTTTCTTCCATATAATTAACCTGGGTTATCATTAAACAGTGAATTCTTTACAAAACCATCCGATCAATTACATGGTTTTGTAATCCAATGAGGTGAGTTATGCCGAATAAGAACAGGTACGAACGTCAATTCTTCGCTGCCTTACAGGATATTTTCGTTGGGGCAAAGGTGGAGGGTGACTCCGGATTTGTCAATCTGATGCGCATAAAAGCGCGTTATTATGAACAGGGTGTATTTCCGCACCTGAAAGCGGACATTGACACAGCCCTGATACCTTTTCCGGATTTTCGTGAAGAATTATTCGACAAACTTTACACCTTTTTTTCACGCTACTTCAGCGAAAGTGGCTCCATTTATTTCCGCCACACCCCCAATCACCAGAATATTTATGAGAAAGTTTATACGGATGACCGCGATGTGATGTTATTCTGGAAAACCCACATGCTCTATTACGTGAAAACCGATCGGATTTTCACCAGCCTGCGGGTTGAGGTGGACGATCTGGTTTTCTTTTTCGATGCCGGGCAGATGAAGCTTAAACGTGCAAATGAAAAGAGAGAGGTTATTTATTCCTTCGTGCAAAAAGCACAGAATGGCGCATTACACTTTTCGGTGGAATACTCAGAACGGGGTAAAACCACCAAAGTGGATGATATTCTGCGAGAGCTCAAGCAGGCCGGCGTTAAATTGGAAGAGGATACCCTCACCAGGGCATTCCGGGTTTTTGAGAAGCAGAGTGAAGTGGATTTCTTCATCAACAAAAACGCCAGAGCCTTTCTGGAAGAACAATTCGACCTGTGGATGTATCAGTACCTGTTTGCCGGTCAGAATGTATGGCGTGCAGACCGCCTGGCTCAATTGCAAACCTTAAAGGAAATTGCCCGCAAAATTATTGCTTTTATTGCCCAGTTTGAAGACGAACTGGTGCGTATCTGGAACAAACCCAAATTTGTGCGCAACAGCCATTATGTGATCACGCTGGATAAAATCAGCGATGAGACCTTGCTGGATAATCTGCTCAACCACCCTGGCATGACAGCCCAAATCCAGGAATGGATTGAGCTGGGTATGGTTGAATCTGGTTTCGACCCAAAAATCCTGAAAGAAAAGGATCTGACAGGTGAGATACGCCAGCGTCAATACCAATTTCTGCCCTTGGATACCCGCTATTTTCCTGATCTGGAGTTTAATATTCTGGCGTTGTTTGATGATCTGGATCATGCGCTGGATGGTTGGTTAATCCATAGCGAAAATTATCAGGCTTTAAATACGAATTCTCTTAAATTTACAGGAAGAATCAAAGCTTGCTATATTGACCCACCATTTAACCTTGATTCGTCTGATAAATTTCTATATCGTACAAATTATAAAGATTCAAACTGGGCTACCTTATTAGAAAATAGAATTACTATATCAAAAGACTGGCTTTCACAAACAGGAATAATATTTGTCCGATGTGATTACAACGGAAATTGGATAGTCAGAAGTTTATTGGATAACATATTTTCTCCTGGAAATTTTTACAATGAATTAGCTATAAATAGAATTAAGAAAAATGTAACAGACAAAGGCAGAAGGAATATTCCAGCACAATTTGACAATTTATTCGTTTATAAAAGAAGCCAAGATTCTGAATACAGTAATATTCTTAAAAAATTAGAACAAAAGAGAGATGCATATTGGCATGCAATGGACTCTGCAGGAATTCCAGGTCCACGTCAAGTAGTTATAGAAGGCAAAACATATTATCCTCCTGAAGGCAGACATTTTACATTTCCTCAGAAACAAGTTAATGAAATGTATAAAGAAGGTCGAATACGAATAAATCCTAAAGATCGGAAGA
>JAHYJK010000109.1 GCA_019429225.1 Anaerolineaceae bacterium | reverse complement strand
CGGGGGTTACGCATCAGGTACCATCGCCAATTTGCTTACCCGCCGATATCACGGACTATTGATCGCAGCCTTACAACCACCTTTGGGTAGAACATTATTGGTTTCAAAACTGGATGAAACAGTGACCTACGCGAACCAAACCATCCCATTGTTCGCGAATCGTTGGCTTGGCGAGACTATCGAACCACACGGTTATCAAAATATTGAATTCTTTCACCTGGAAGGCAGCATTCCTGTCTGGACATTTTCCATTTCTGATGCATTGCTTGAAAAACGAATCTGGATGCAATATGGATCCAACACCACCTATGTACAATACCATCTGAAACGGGCCTCGGACCCATTGAAACTCTCAGTAAAAGCGTTGGTAAACTATCATGACCATCATGCCGCAACTGTGGGTGAAGGATGGAATGTTCAGATTCTCAATGTTGAAAATGGCATTCAAATCAACCCCTTTTATGGAGCGGTTTCATATCGAATATTATGCACAGATGCTTCTGTTCAAATTAAAAACGAATGGTATAGAAATTTCGAACTCATTCTGGAAAAATATCGTGGACTGGGCAGCATGGATGACCATCTTTTCGCAGGGGAATTTGATGTCACGATCGAACCTTGCCAGTCAGTGACATTCATTTTAAGTAGTGAAGATAATCCAAACCTTGATGGCAAATCAGCATATCAGGACAGGAAAATTTATGAACAAAAACTGATTGACTTAGCCCCGACAATTCCAGAACAGCTGATTCTGGCTGCTGATCAATTCATTGTTGATCGGTCAACTTCTGCAAACCCGGATGGAAAATCCATCATTGCGGGATATCACTGGTTCGGTGATTGGGGTCGAGATACAATGATCAGCCTGCCTGGACTTACCCTTTCTACTGGGAGACCTGAGATTGCTCGCAGCATTCTCTCCACTTTTTCTGAGTTCATTGACCAGGGAATGCTTCCAAATCGTTTTCCTGACGCAGGAGATGAACCTGAATATAACACCGTGGATGCTACCCTCTGGTATTTTGAAGCCATTCAAGCCTATTATTCTAAAACAAGAGATCTTTCATTGATCGAAACGCTTTACCCAAAGCTGGAAGAGGTGATTACATGCCACCTGAACGGCACTCGATATCAAATTCATGTTGATCCACAGGATGGACTATTATTTGCCGGGGAAGGCGGTGTCCAACTTACCTGGATGGATGCTAAAGTTGGGGATTGGGTTGTAACGCCACGTACGGGAAAACCAGTAGAAATTAATGCCCTGTGGTATAACGCCTTAATGTTAATGGCTGATTTTGCTTCAATGCTTGGAAAAGACAAAAATAAATATAAGACACTCGCAAAACGGGTAAAAACAAACTTTAATAAATTCTGGAACATTGAGGATGGTTACCTGCTTGATGTTATTGATACACCCCATGGCGTTGATAAGGCGATCAGACCCAACCAATTAATCGCTGCTTCATTGTCTTATAGCCCATTGAGTAAAGAGCAACAAAAAGCCATCGTAGATAATGCTGTCCGATACCTGTTGACATCGCATGGTTTACGCAGCCTGGCACCAACCGAACAAGGTTACATCGGTCATTATGGTGGTGATATGGTCCATCGTGATGGTGCATACCACCAGGGTACTGTGTGGGGATGGCTCATAGGACCTTTTATCAGCGCTCACCTACGCGTATATCAGAATCCAACATTAGCAAAATCTTTTCTGCTTCCGTTAATCAACCAGATATCAGATTTTGGATTGGGTAGCATTGGTGAGATTTTTGATGGGGATGCTCCCTACACACCAAGAGGTTGTATAGCCCAGGCATGGAGTATTGCTGAGGTCAATCGGGTATGGGATGAGATAGCACAGGCAGAACAGAAAAACTGAAAATCGGTAAGAAAATCAGCCTGATTACAGTCTAATAATTATAAATTTACATAGATAAGTTGATACAGAGAGGAAAGGATCAATGCCAAAACTCCCACGTCCCTTCTGGCAAGTTTTATTAATCGTACTTGGAGACAACCAGAGTGAGAAATTAACCTGTGAAGAATGCACGGCCATGATGGAATATCTCGCTGACCGAGCCATTGAAGGAGCATCAATTGATGATCTGAAGTCCACAGCCAACTCTTTATTCAGATTTTGTACTGAATGCAAAAACCATTACCAACGTCACATTATCGAGTTGGAACAAAAAATTATACGAAGGGGAATCTCTTCTAATAATTCATTTTGATACAATAAAATCTTTTTAGTTCAGTGATACAGAATGTAATTCCAAGAAATGTCACCAGCAAGATGAGGAAATAATCTCGAATGAAATGATGATCAATAGAAAAGGAAAACAATGTTAAAAAATATTCATGCCAGGAAGTACTACTCAAAACATCGGGAATCCGTGTTGGATGAATATTTAAATTGTGAAAATTTTGCTGTAATGACGGGTTTTCACCATCCAACTGAACAAAAATCCATGGGGTATGATTTGTTTATTTCGCCAATTACCGAATCATCCCGGGGAAATAAATCAAAAGGTTTTATTCAAAAAATATTGGCTTTTATTCTTAAGCAATTAAGTCAGCTTAAAATGAAGGTTAATTAATCAACCTGACAAATCACCGGGAAACCGCTTTTCCGCCAGGTGGTAAAAGAAACATTGAATTTCATCCGGCGGGCTCATACGATCATCAACCCATTGCTTTCGCAGCGTTCTTGACCACTTCGGGTAAAGTGGGATGAACATGAATAGATTTAGCCAATGCCTCAATTGTTCCATGATTGTACATAGCGATGACTACCTCGTGAATAAGGTCATCAGCGTGGGGACCCAGAATGTGACCGCCCAACAGAACACCTGTTTTGGCATCCGCGATCAATTTGACCATACCCTCGGTCTGGCTTAACGCCTTAGCGCGCCCGGATTGTGCAAATAATGCTGTGCCAACCTTGACTTCAATGCCCGACTGATGCGCTTGTTCTTCGGTTACACCAACGCTGGCCAGAGCGGGATCAGTAAAAATCGCGCGCGGAACAACTCGGTAATCCACAAGACGGTTTAAACCTTTGACAGCATTCAGCGCAACGATGGGGCCGTCATAGGTAGCCCGATGCGTAAACATGTAACCGCCGTTTGCATCGCCCAATGACCAGATGTTCTCGGCACTGGTTTGGAGTTTATCATTTGCCAACAGGAATTTTCCATCCATTTCGACTCCAGCCTGTTGCAGCCCCAGATTATCCACGCGTGCGATTCGACCAGCAGCCAGTAGAATCACGTCGGCCTGAAAACGCTGTTCTCCCTGTTGAGTAGCAGCCACCACATAACGGACACCATTTTCTTTTCCTGCTCGCAGCACGGTTGCACCCGTGTGCAAGTCAATTCCCTCGTCGCTTAGGACTCCTTCCAATATTCTGGAAAGATCAGGTTCTTCGTTGCGCATTATACGAGGGGCCCTACCTAACAAAGTTACCTTGGTACCAAAGCGAGCGTACATCTGGGCAAACTCCACGCCAACATAACCGCCACCAATGATAATCATTGAAGATGGTAAGCTTTCCAACATCAGTGCTTCATTATTGGTGATATATCCAGCTTCTTCCAATCCCTGAATGGAGACGTCCTGCTCGCATGCTCCGACTGCCAGGACAGATTTCTTGGCGGTAATATGCTTTCCATCAACACGAATATCCACGGGTGAGGTAAACTCAGCACGACCACGCAGGAAGGTAATATTTTTCGTTTTGGACAGGCCACTATGAATACCTTCAATGATCCCCTGCACGATCACGTTTTTCCTTGATATTGCAGATGCCAGGTCAAAAGATAATCTGGCAGTGTCTATTCCACGCACACCGAATTCGTAAGCACGTTCACGAACCAAATGCATAACTTCTGCTGACCTTAACAAGGTCTTAGTGGGGATACACCCCTCATTCACTCAGGTGCCACCGACCTCTCGCATTTCAATCAAGGCAACCTTAGCTCCCAATCGGGCCGCCATGAAAGCCGCAGGCAGGCCACCCTGTCCAGCACCAATTACAGCCAGATCATATTTTTCAGTCATTATTCCTCCAATTTAGCTAAATTCATTATAAACCGTCCTGCACCTTAATTATGAAAAATGGATAAAAATAATCTTTTGTTCGGCTGAATTTATTAATGAAGTAAGATATTTACGATCAGATTTGTCTATTAATCAGAACAGAAATGTTATATTTTCTCAAAAACGTATGACTTACTGCTCGAAATGGATCCGATAGATCAATTTGATGTAGTTAAGGAGAAAAAAATGGTAAAGAAATTTTTATCAAATAAAAAAGCAAATCGGTTTTTTATGGTCGCAGTTTTGGCCCTCAGTATTCTCAGTCTGATTGCTCCGGCAGCAGTTTACGCTCAAGCACCAGACAAGCAAGAATTTTTCATCTGTCCGAGCGTTAATTCACACAATCCGAATGCAATGTGGGTTATTGGGGGTCATGGTGCATATTACGTGGTTATTCCTGAAAAGGGCGGAGCGAAATTTGCAGCGGATCCCAAGGTGTACGTAACCGTTCCAGTTTCAGTCGCAGCTAAAGCCCAGATTCCTGCCGGCTGGAAGTTGTATAAGGATTTGGATACTTATCCAAACTTCGAAGGCACGGCGATGCTGCTTGCTGAAGGCATAACAAAGATAACTGACTTAGGCGGAATTGTACCAGACACATGGGCTGAAGGAGACGTTGTGATGGTAGTGAATAACGGAAATGGAACATATAATGTTATGAATAAAGGTATGATGGCTATGGGTCCCGATAAGGACACCATGACAATTGATTTTCCCATTCCCTTATATAGTGCAGTATTTTGGTAAACCAGGGTCAGAAAGACACAGACAAACATAGCTGGTTTATCGTGACGTAAGTTTTATTACGATCTACCGAATCCAACAATAAATCAGAGTGTAAACCTTCGAGGTGACACCCTGATTTTTGTGTCCAATCACAGTATCTTTACAATATTATGTGGTCAAGGAAGGATTGTTCTTCAACGGGTTGTGGAAGATTCTGTTCTTGAAAATAGCCGTTGACCAATTTGGACGAATTAAGGAAACAGCTTTTTGATTAGGTAACAATAATTCATTTATTTAACCACAATGCATTCATACAACTGGGAGGCTTTGTAAGTAATTCTCAATAGCTTTGTCCAAATCAGCCGGCTTAAAACCATACGGACCTATTCCGCCTGCATAGACCACCTTCCCGTCTAATCCCACCAGGTAGAGACGGGTGGGGTGGGCTGCATAGGCCTTATTTACTGAATCATCCATTTCATCTACATAGGTTTGAATACCATACTGCAGAGCTGTATGACAGTTAGAAGCGATCGATCGTCGTTCTTCAATTGTTGTTGGATCGTATACATTCACAGCTGTTTTTGGGGACATCCACTTAATTAACAATCCTGTTAATCCCCCACCCAACCACCAACCATCCACAGGATGCGCTTCGCGGATGTAGATCAGGAGGAACTGCACCTGTTGGTTGTAACGCTGGTATAAATTTGAGAGACTGACCGTCCCTTTTACAAAAGGTGGTCAGGTAAAGCTTCCAAAAACCAAAACGACCGGTTTGTTGCCACGAAAATCTGAAAGCCGGACAGGTTTTTCACCATTGACATCATGGAGGACAAAATCCGGTGCTAAATCTCCTTTTTTGGGTGCCAGCAGATCATATTTTTTTTGCCACGAAGTAGCCTGGTTGCGATATTCGATCATATTGGGCATAGATTACTCCTTTTTATATACAACCATATTATATATTTAAACTAGGCTTATGGAAATTTCTTATGAATTTGATAAAAGGGATAGTGGTATAAGTCCAATCAATAAAATTACCTGATCCATGCAGTGATACCTCGAGAATGATGATCTACGATCTACTGGCAGGTATTAGTTAGATACGCTCAAATTCAACCTGCTGAAAAGTCCCTGCTTTTATTGAATGGGTGCGGCTGCTGGTTTTGGGTTGGATAATGGTCCCCTTAAGTATGGTCGCATTTTTGGGAATGATAACGATTCCATCTCGCACTGACCAATTCTCCTCGTCAAGATCCGTTCCCCGTGGAAATGGTTGAATAACCACCTGGTCGCCAACACGAGCGTTTTTATCAATAATCGCCCCTTTAATTTTACATTGGCGACCGATTCCAACAGGTATCTCACCATCACAGTTGTCTTCACCACATGTATAAGCTGTATCATAATCATCTGCGCCCATCATGACAGTATCTTCAATCCGACAACCTTCTTTGATCTGGCTCCTTAATCCAATAACCGAATTCCGAATAAATGAATCCTGAATATGTGAACCTTCTGCCAAAACAACATGATCTAAAGTGCTATTCTCGATCACTGCACCAGGCAAAAACCTTGCTTGCGTGTATATACGCCATAGAGGGTCAAAGAAATTAAAAGGGGGTTTCTCAGAGGTCAAAGCCAGGTTCGCATTATAAAGCGAACGAATGGTACCAATATCTTCCCAATAACCTTCGAAATCATATCCTACTACCCGATGAGTTGCTATAGCACTGGGAATAATATGATTACCAAAATCGTCCCACTGGCTTGATTCGAGCAAGTCGATAAGCACAGAAGTGTTAAACAAATAAATACCCATCGACCCAAGCAATGGTCGCGCCGGGTCACTTCGGCATACCAACTGTCCCAATTCTTCCAGACGATTGGGCTTTTCAACAAATTGAGTAATACGAAAATCCGGATTGTATTTGAGAATTCCCAGGCTTGGTGCCTCAGTAAACGATACAGGATGTGTGGCTACAGTGATGTCAGCATTGTTATTTTTATGAAACTGTAACATTTTTTTGTAATCCATCTGGTATAAATGATCGCTTGCAAGAATTAATACATACGGAGTTTGGGCCGCTCGAATTTCATCGAGATGCTTCCGTACCGCATCCGCAGTTCCCTGATACCAGTCTTTGGTGTGTATCGTTTGTTCGGCTGCCCAAACCTGCACCCAACCTGGATGGAAGGCGTCAAATTTATAAGAGTTGGCGATATGGCGGTTCAATGAAACTGAATTAAATTGAGTTAACACACCGATATGATTAATACCAGAATTTATACAATTGGAGATCGAGATATCAATCAGGCGATACTTACCTGCGATAGGAATAGCAGGTTTGGAACGCTGTTGAGTAAGTGGGTGAAGGCGTGTTCCTCGTCCCCCTCCCAAAATGACTGCAAGTATTTTATCTGGTGAATTCATAGCTACCTCTAAATCTAAGAAAGCCTGATCTATCTCAATTTCTTACTTATATGACGCCGTCCATATGATCATTCTTACCACCTTAAATTGAGGAGTTGGCAAAAAGATTATTATGCAGAGTCTTTACGATGGTTAAGATATCTTGCAATCTTTGGAAGCAGTAAGAAGCCAACCAAAACTACATCCAATAAAAGTTCAAAGATCATAAACTCGGTACCAAAATGAGCCGGATCCCAATAACTGATCGGGCTGTTGAAGCGAATATTCCAATTAAACGGCCAGAATACCAGTGGTCCATCGTCATAATGAGTCAGAATATCGATACCAGCATGAACTGCGCTGCTGGAGAAGAACCAGAACAGCCAGTGCTGTACTTTTCCAGGACGAATGCGCCATCGCCACAAGATTGCCAGGGATAACCCTAAGATGAAAGGGGCATGCAGAAAGTTATGAGCGCTGATCCAAAAAGGATTATTGAAATATAGCGGGTGTAAAACAGCTTCCATCAAATCCGGTGATTGATTTCCAAGGATGACACGATAATAGAAGGTAGCCCCTAAGGAAAGCACACCCAAAGGTATATCAGGCATCATGCTGCCCCAAAAAACCGCTTGCCAGGGTATTTTGGCTTTTCTTAATCCCTTTATGCGTTTAATGGCAAGGTTAATGATGATGTGTGAAGGTGTGTTCATAAGTTGTCTCAGATATCATTTTCCACAAGTATTCGTTTCATTTCACGCACCTTAAACCAACGTGAAAGGGCGATACTCACAAAAAACATTATCACAGATAGGATAAAGAGTTTGAAATTAAAGATGTTTTGTGCAGAAGAGAATTCTCCTTCAAACGCAGCCCCGATCAAACCAAATGAAATGGTCCCAGGAATACTACCCAGAATCGTTGCCAGTAGAAAACCTCTCCAATTAATTTTAAGAAAACCAGAAAAATAGCTTACCAGGTCATAAGGTAAAAATAGAAAGCGTAATATCAATGAAGTTTCAAAACTGTTTTCACGTAAGCGCGTTGAATATCGTTTTATGAGATCATACTTAAAAAAATTTTCAATCATCTGACTTCCAAAAAACTTTCCTATAAAAAACGCTATCATGGATGAAAGATTACTGGCAATAATGGCAAGGATTATTCCAATAAATGGACCATATAAATACCCGGCAGCCATGGTAACCAATGTAGCAGGAAATATGAATAATGGGCGGATCATGTAAAAGCCAATATAGAATAAAAAGCCAATTGGATTGCCTGACAGGAATCCAATCACTCTTCTTGTTAACTCAACGGTTGTGATTTCACGTGTGCTCGTGTACCACCAAAAGATGATGAAAACAAATAACCAGGCTAAACCAGCTAGAACTCTATTCATAGTAAAAAATGATGTTCTTAAATTTGGTCGGGTATGTAA
Source organism: Anaerolineaceae bacterium (assembly GCA_019429225.1). GTDB lineage: Bacteria > Chloroflexota > Anaerolineae > Anaerolineales > Anaerolineaceae > UBA6170. The sequence goes on along the minus strand of JAHYJK010000109.1, from coordinate 3,462 downwards.
TTTCATATCTTTCATAAGACACTCCAGCCTGCTTCCTAAACAAACACAGAAGCAGGCTAGTAGAACGATCAAATTGAAATCAAAACTAACGCGACGATCCGTTTACTTTGTTTTCCAATTATTTTGCTTTTTTGACGGCATGGCCACCAAATTTATTACGCATGGCTGCCAACAATTTATCAGAATATGGCTCTTCCATACGGGAGCGAATCCTGCGCTGTAGTGATAATGTAATCACCGGGGCAGCAACATCCAGATCAATTGCTTCAAATACGGTCCAGCGTCCTTCTCCGGAATCTGGTACCCAAGCCTTTAATGCTGATAAGTCTTCGTCTTCAGTCAATGCCTCGGCAGTCAAATCCAACAACCAGGAACGGACAACACTGCCATATCTCCAAATTTCAGCGATCTCTGCCAGTTTTAATCCAAACTCCTTTTTCGCTTTTAAGATTTCAAACCCTTCTGCATAGGATTGCATCATACCGTACTCAATGCCATTGTGGATCATTTTTACAAAGTGACCGGAACCTGCAGGACCGACATACCCCCATCCCAAATCTGCTGCTGGCGCCAATGTTTCAAAAATGGGTCTAAAGTTTTCTACAACTTCCTTATCTCCTCCAATCATCATGCTGTATCCTTCCGCCAGTCCCCAGATACCTCCACTGGTGCCCACATCGATAAAGTTAAGCTCTTTTTCAGCCAATTCCACAGAATGTCGCATCGAATCTTTGTAGTTGGAGTTACCACCATCAATGATGGTATCGCCTTTTGAGAGTTTTCCGGCTAATGTTGTGATGGTATCATCGGTGATTTTCCCGGATGGAACCATTACCCAAACCAATCGAGGTTGTGGTAATTTCTCAACCATCTCCTCGATTGTTCGGGCACCTATTGCACCCAGTTCTTCCACTGCTTTTATTGGATCTTCATTGATATCATAAGCAACGACATTATGACCACCTTTTATCAGGCGTGCCACCATATTTGCACCCATTTTACCTAAACCAATCATTCCTATATTCATAATCATCTCCTTTTATTGATAATATTTTTTACACTCATGTGCAGATCTTTCAAATTTTCTGCAACTGTTTTTTGCTGATTGAAAACACTTGAACCAGCCACCAGGACTGTTGCACCTGCCTCGACTACTTGAGGAGCCGTTTGTGTGTCAATTCCTCCATCAACCGCTATTGGGATATGGATACCCCGGTCATCCAGGATTTTTGTCAACTTTCGAATTTTATTGAGTTGACTGGATAAGAACGACTGACCACCAAAACCTGGATTTACTGTCATGATCTGCACTACATCAACAACTTCAAGAACTTCTTCAATAGCGCTCAAAGATGTTCCTGGATTGATGGATACCCCAGCCTCAATACCTGCATTTTTGATTGATTGCAAAGTTTTGTAAAGATGCTGACTGGCCTCCTGGTGAATGATCAACCGGTCGGCGCCAGCATCAATAAATTGCTGGATAAATCGTTCTGGTTGTATGATCATCAGATGCACATCCAGTTTTATTCCGACAGAAGATCGCAATGCACTCACAATGCCAGGACCAAACGTTAAATTCGGAACAAATACGCCATCCATAACGTCAATCTGGAGGATCTGACTGCCAGCAGCCTGTGCTTCTTGCGCTTGCTCACCCAACCTGGAAAAATCAGCAGATAATATCGAAGGTTCAAAAGTGATCATTTTTTCCTCCAAATTTTCGGTAATTTATTTTTTTTTAAATGCTGAGAACCACGCTCTCCCACCATAATCAGATCATCTGTCAGATCAATAAACAATCCATGCTCAATGATCCCAGCTCGATTAGCCAACAGTTCAGAAAGTTTTAGCGGTTCTTCGATAGCGCCAAAATTACTGTCGAGAATATAATTTCCCTGATCGGTGAGGTAATTGGATCCATCTGTTTTTTTCCTTAGCTTCCATTTTGCCCCCAATTCCTCCAGAAAAAGTGCTTGGGAGCCCCAGCCAAATGGTAACACCTCAATTGGTACCGGCCATTTGAAGCCGATCCGCTTTGACCACTTGGATTCATCAACAATAATCACAACCCGACGACTTGCCTGTGCAACAATTTTTTCACGCAAAAGAGCACCACCTCCTCCTTTGATCAGATATAAATCTTCATCCACTTCATCAGCTCCATCGATGGTCAAATCAATTTTTCCGTGTTCTTCCAGGGTAGTCAGTGGAATTCCAAGATGTTTTGCCTGTTGTTCAATCTGGACAGAACTTGGTATTGCATGAATATGCTGGAGTGTTCCATCTTTTAGTTTGTTTGCCAGTATTTGCAGTGCGAGCGAAGCCGTACTTCCTGATCCTAATCCCACAATCATCCCTGACTGTATCAGATTAACCGCAATCTCTGCTGCCTGTAACTTATAGTTGTTCAAATTCATATGCACTGAATCCCTGTCAATTGGTTCTAATTTCATCATGCTTGTTCTTTAGACGCGGTTATGTGAACATTTATTACGCGGTTTCGAATTAATCCTTCAGAACCCAAAGCATTAATTTATTACCCTCTGTCCCGGCGCCTAAAACCAGACCTGAATTGGGTGAGTACACACCCATTAAGTTAGTGGTGAGTTTTTCATTCAATGGAACTCTCCAAATTTCTGTCCATTCTGCATCCGTAATTTGAAGAGCAGATAAATATTGTTGAGATTGATCTGGCAAAACAATGTCTGGTATTCCATCAGCATTCACATCAGTAATCAGAGATGCATCCAGATTTCGGCTACCAATTTGATGTGAGCTGTACCCCTTTACTGAAGTATTCATTTCAAGCTTACCTTCTGTCAGCTCATAAATTTCGAGCACCCCACCAATATGCGGTGTTCTCACGACCACAAGATCCAGGGTGTCTTCATTGACAAATTGAGCAGCTGCAATCAGGTGCAACCAACGAAAGCCCTGACCGATCGGATCGCTTTGAGCAATGACTTCACCTTCCTGATTGTAAACAACAATACGAGCACCTACATGGATATTGCTTTGGGTAACAATTATCTCTCGTTTACCGTCCCCATCCAGATCTACCCATAGCGGTGCAATCCCTTCAATTACATCAGCGGGATCAATTTGGATTTCTTTGATGTTTTCCGGATTGCTGTTGGGGTCTATCCGCGTTATTGACCTGGCTTCCAATGCATCACCAAGCACCGCATGAGGATAATCACTGGTAGGACTCGAAAGAAATAGCAGTCTGCCCAATTCATCCATCAGGATACGTGCATCTGGCAGGGCATTGACCTTAAAATGTAAGGTTGCACCTGCGTTTGTCAAAATTAAATCCCCTTTATCGTCAATATAAACCAGTGATCCATTTTCCTGTAAGACAGGATGCGTGAAGGGAGAAATATCATCTGGTGGTTTTATCAGAAAGGCATTGTTCCCATCGCTGGCTAACGCGAGTGGGGTACCTGGAAGTAGGGTTGA
>JAHYJK010000108.1 GCA_019429225.1 Anaerolineaceae bacterium | reverse complement strand
CGGGTGGTGATCATCTTCGAATACGTTCCAGAAATTCGCTCGCTGGTGATGATGGAGTTATAGTCGGTCGCTTTGGTTGAGGGGGCTTCGTTTATGTAAAGTGTCGTCGAAGCTGAATAAACCGGGGTCATACGCTGGCTGACCAGAAAAGACACCAGACCTGCCAGAACAGTCACCAGTGCAATCAACCAGGCCCATTGCCAGAACAACGCCAGATATTGGCGAATGTCGATACTCTCAAAATCATTTTCTGTTTCCTGTAATTGATAATTCATTGTCCACCTTGGATGAAGAGATTGAAAGCGGTTAAGGAACTTTCGGTGATCCTTCCGCTTTGGATTTTATCAGATTTTCGAAATAATAACGAATGATATCATAGCATAATTAATGTTTTAAGAAATAACAATCCCTGCGAATAGATCAGCAACATTACAGTACAATTAACCGAGAACCTATGTCAGAACATAAAAGTAATGCAGCCAGGTGGAACATAAGAGGCATCCTCGAATCAATTGATTCGTCTGGTTGGTTCATCTTATTGGCAGCAACGCCTTTATTTTTGATGATTCAGCCTGAATATAGCTGGGTCTTATTATTGATCCCATTCACATGGTTGATCAGTGTTCTGGCAAAGAGACAACCGGTTCCAGTCACTCCTATGAATCTGGCATTCCTGGTGATCGCCGTTCAGGTGCTGATCAGTCTGTATGCGACCTATGATATCGCTGTCAGTCTTCAAAAGGTAACCGGTGTGATTTGGGGAATGGCTGTCTTTTTTGCCCTGGTACGCTTCGGAAAAAAAAGGATTGGTATTTTTGTCACAACGCTCATTTTTATCCTTGGAAGCGCGGGAATTTCCGTTCTGGGGCTTTTGGGTATCGAATGGCCAACCAACAAAATTATTATTTTCAATTCAGTATATGACCAATTCCCAAAAATCTCATCCCTGATTCCAGGTTTGAGTGAGGGATTTCATCCGAATGAAGTCGGGGGTGCACTCACCTGGATCATCCCCTTCTGGATGGTTGTATTGGGCTGGCTGATCATGCGTTTCAAGAAGATCAGAAAACATACATCTTCAATCCTGATCATTCTGTACATCCTGATCGGTTTATTTTTATTGGGATTAAGCAGTGTTGTCTTGCTTTTCAGCCAATCGCGTTCAGCCTATATCGGGTTAGCATTGGGTCTCATTTTGCTATTGCTGGTAGTGTTACCCAAAAAAATCAAATGGGGATACATTTTTCTACTGATCATTGGCGTTGGGATTCTCACCTACTACATACTGAATGGCCAATTCGTGACGTATGTAAACCAACTTTTCCCGGATAGCGGCATGGCCAGCATGGCATTCTCGATGAATACGCTAAGCGGCCGGGTTGAAATCTGGTCGCGAGCGATTTATGCTGTCCAGGATTTTGCTTTTACCGGCATGGGGATGAATACCTTCCGCCACATTGTGAATGTTCTGTACCCGTTGCAAACCATTTCCGCAGATGTCCCTGTGAAAGATATTGGGCATGCCCATAACCTCTTTTTGCAGACAGCATTGGATCTAGGAATTCCGGGCTTGATCGGTTTTATCGGCATGTACATGACCTCATTCTGGATGACCCTGGAAAGCCTCAGACGGTTGAACAAGTCATTCAACAGGAATCCAATAACAAATGCCCTGACAAAAGAAATTTTCTATGTGATTCTGGTTGGTTTCCTGGGGGGTCAGATTGCCCATTTGGGATTCAGCATGACCGATGCAATTTCCTTTGGCGCTAAACCAGGGATCCTGTTCTGGGTGATGCAGGCGATTATATCTGCCATCTTCCTGAAGGTACGTAGACGGGATTACCGGTAAGGTTTTCTCGTAATCCATGCGTTTCATTCAGAAATTACAAAATTATAATTCTGGCCGTTTGAACAGAGCACATATATTGATTTGTTTGTCGCCTTTTGAATGGTGGATCTACATACAGGTCGATCTTGATTAAGATCCGGAACACGCTCTCCCCAGGCAGCACTTTTATTGCTGGTTTGGGATATCAAATCCGGAAAGTTGAGTTCAGGATAGGTATGCGTCAATGTTTCCTGGTACCAGCGAAATTGCGAAAGCGGCAGGACGATGACTACCAGGTCTGGCCGTTGTTGCAAGCCAAAATGATAATACCAAACCGGGAAGGAATCGCGATCTTCACTGGTCAGCAGAATTGCATTTTCCGGTAAATGTTCCATTAAATATTCTGCATAATCAGCGGGTTGCGTTTGTTGGCGGGGATTAATTGTCTGAATGGCGCCGGGAATGGCTGCAACAACCGTTATTGAATAGATCGCCAGCAGGGCATAACCCACTGGAATTTTTCTCCAAACGAAAGGTGTAATGGTGGCAATTCCCAAAGCAATCCAGATGGCAAACACCAGAAACGATGCCAATAAATAGGTAATCGAATCATCGGTGCCATACAGGATGGCAAAAAAAGAAAATGCAAAGAAAATGTAAACCAGAATGATCGGTAAATTTTTCGTTTGATGTTTATATTGAACTGCACCTATCACACCCAGGATCACGCCCGGATAACCGAATTGTTGAATCAGAAGGCCAGCCAATGCAGAAATGCGTGTGAATACCTGCGAAATGGAGGTTGCTGCTACCAGGTTCTGGTAAGGATTCCCGGATATGACCCACCAGAAATCCTGCCAGGATTGTGGGTTGCCCCAATTAATTGGAGGATATTGCGCTGCCCTGATGGGTAAATAAAGATAGATCAATGTGCCCAGACCCAAAGCCATTATTTGCCCGACGACAATTCGTTTTTCAAGACCATTTTTGAAAGCAACCATTAATGCAAATAATATAGCAGGCAGGATCAGCAGGATGGTAATATGGTTGCCAATGGCCAGACCAAAACAAAACGAAAAAAGGATAAATTGATAGGTTTTATCGTTTCGTTTCTGCACATTCAATAAAATCCAGACCCACCAGAGGGCAAGCACCAGAAATAAGGATTGCAAGCCATGCACTTCGATGATGACAGCCTGCGACCAGAGAAATGGCATCCAACCCCACACCAGTCCAGAAAGAAGCGCAGTTGGTGTGGAAATAGCTGCAAATTTATCACCTAGTACCTGCTTGATTAAGAGAGCTAAAAGACCAGCACCGATGGCCGCTGGCAACCAGGACAGCATCGCTGCCCTAAAATAGGGATCTCCAAGCGGAATTTTTTGGAAGAGAATCCCCAGAAGTGTGTAAGTTGGATAACCGGTGGGATGTGGGATACCGCCTGTGAGAATGGCGGACAGAAAGTCACCGCCATCATTGCCAAAATTCGCCCAGGTCAGTCGTTGTGAGGCAGTAAACAGGTAGGATAGTCCTGTTGTCAGGCTGAGGGAAAGAAAAATGAAAGTGTTGGAGGAAAGAAATTTCTTTGTCATAAAAAAATGGGGTGACTGAATGTCACCCCACCTATTTTGATAGAATTCAAATTTTATTTCACAACCAATGGGAGGTAAATGTTATTACATCCGATTATTTCAATCCAGAATGGGCCTGCTAATCCAAATTGAATCTCGGGGTAATTATCAATATAAAACCATACATCACCAACATGTGTTAGTTTTGTGGCATCAACGGTAAATTTTAGATACATACTGGTTGGATTATCAACAGTAATTTCATCAGATTTGATGTAGGAGTGTACATAGAAGGAATCCACCCACACTATCCAAGTGTTTGTAGTATCAATAAAATCATAACCATGAACGGTCACAATAGTATCAGCAGAATTCACACAGATTTGTTGTGGTTGATAATTATATACTGTCGGAAATATTATAGGAATTGTTGGAACTGTTGGAACTGAAGGTACATCTTCAGCAAATCCCAACTGCCATTTAGAACCTAGTAGCCCAAGAATTATGATTATTGAAGAAATAACGATAGTAAACAACAATTTATTTTTTTGTTTAGTTTTCAACATTCTGACCTCCCCTGTTGATGAAATTGAAATGTTTTAGTAAAAAATTTTGGATTCTTTTTGGGGAAAAGATAAGTTTTACTATACATTATATTTTATTTAAAGACAAGTGGTAATTGAATACAATAGCATATTTCATAAGGATAGTTGTAAGTTCCTGAAGATTGATCAAAATATACTGAAAATGTCGTAGCAGTTTGTCTAAATAAAACTGGGCTTTCCGCACTCGGTAGGTTTGTTAAAATTTGGTTAGTATAACTCTCAAAAGCTTCGCCTACAACAGTTTGATGGAATTGATCATCTGGATCAAAAAGAGTCCCTCCAAAACCATAGGTGGTGGTTGTTCCATCTTCATTAACCCTAATTTCATAACGAATATCATCTAAGCTATACCAAAACCATCTTTGTACCAATTTATTTCTATCTTCAGAAAAACCAGTACTAATATCAGTTTCTACAAGCATTAAATTAAAAGTATCTTCTAAAAATTTTATAGTTTCATTCTCTGATGGCCAACCATATAAAGGATAATTACAATCATAATATAGATAAAATTTACATAATACTTCCCATTCAGGAAATAGGCTACCATATTCAGTTACCCATAATGGTTTGTCCTCTTCACCTATTGTTTTCATCCAATTTCTAAAATACTTCAATCTTTGAATAAATATATCACTGGAGTAAGTGTTTGAATAATCTGTAATTTGAATTGCATCAGACCAATCATTCTCAAAACCAACTGGGACACCCGCTCCCCATTGATTTGGGTGTTCATTTAGAATAAATGAATGAATACTCCATATATCAATTAAATCTAGAGCAGCTTGTCGGTTACCACATGATAAATAAGTTAAGTGATTTAGAGCTTTCTCAAGGTAACGTATCCGAATTGGTGTTGGTTGGACCACTGAACCAAATCCAATTTGGGCATCTGAATCAAAGTGCCGAATTCGTAATGCAATTTCATAATACCTTTGAGCATATACTTCTGGTGTAACACTATCCTGGTAATAATATCTATCTGGTTCGTTTCCAATAATCCATACTTCACCAGGATTATCTGTTACCCAAACACTGATTTTATCGAGCACTGCCCCATTATCGTATGCAGCATCACTCACTCTAATGACATGAATGTAATCAATATTATTATCAACCCACTCATTAATGTCATCAGTGCGCCAATCTAACACTGCTTTTGCATTAATTTGCTTTACCAACTCAACATAATCACCAGTAAGATAAGGCAAAGTAATACCAAAACGAAGAATTTGATCTTGAGATGTTTCGATGGAAACAGCAGAAACTTTATCTTTGAATTGAGTTAAGAGTACAAATGCCGAAATTGAGAAAAAAACAATACACAATATTGTTATTTTCAATTCTTTTTTAGGTCTATATTTGAATCTTTGCATTTTCTTCCAAATTAAAAAGGTTGTTATTAATTGTTGGAATATACTTTTAAGCAATGAATTGTATCCGATAATTCTGGAGTATCTTTTAATTCAATTCTGAATTTGAAATGAAATATTTATTTTTTTACTATTTTGTAATAATACTTCTTTGATTATCAATGATGTTTGATTATTTACTGCAACATTTGGATAATTTCTGAATTCATAATTTGTTGGAATAGAAACAATGATTTCCCATTGCAATTCCTTCAATCCCAATTGCTTTTGTAAATCCAGTTCATAACCAATGATACCAGATTGATAGGTCAATATTTCCGGATCAAGATCAAAATCCAATTCCAGTTTATTGACTGCGTTTGTGGGTACAATCTGCACCCCCCCCACCATGCCCAAGCCTGGCAGATCACTCTCCAAATCCAGATTCCCCAGCCAGCCATTTCCACTCAGCAGGAGATCACCCGGAACAAACTGAACATTGGCATTCAGCATTTTCGTAGAAGGGGCTGTGTACACCCGCCAGTAATCCCAATAACAGCGCTGAAACATATTGGTATAGGCAATTTCTTTTCCATATGTGGCTTCATGCACACAGGGCACATCAACATCAAGCGGGTGTTCATATTCCATGGTCAGGTGCGCTGTGGGGTAATCCAGATCGGTCAAATCTACTTCATAGGTCAATTTGCGGATGATGACCGCATCGACTTTGTTGAAGCCAATATTGGAATCCACCCAGTATAAAAAATCACCGCCATGATATTGGACGGCAGCAGCCAAATCCATTTCTGCCAGTAAAGATTGCATGGTTGGTTCATTAAAGTAAATCATCAGATGACCGGTTTGCAGCAATTCATGCGAGACTTTTGCCAGGGCGATCATTTTCTTGTAATCACGGGTATTGATCAGATTCTGCAGCATGGCTTTACCCAGAATACCCACAAAATCCTTGCGATTGGCCCACCAATTTTCGGAATCACTGGCCTGTCCCCAACTCTCGTACATATACTCCAACACATTGTCCGAATTTATCCACAGTTCCTGCGAGGGATCGATATTGATGGGTCCCATTACTTCCAGAAATTTCTGAACGGTCTGTTGATCGAAGGCGATGACACCATTGGTTTTTTGATCGGTGGATAATTCATACAAACTTTGAACGGTCTGCGCCGATGTTGGAAAATCCGCAGACCAGTTTCCATCACGTGGTACCCAGATCCCGGCCAGCATGTAATCCTGCAATGGTTGTGGTGGGAGTGGGTATGGTTTTGCGAGATCATCGATTTGATAGGAATCCTGCATTTCAAAGTCAATGTCCACCAGACTGTTGAGCGTGGCGGTACCCATGGCGGTGATAAAGCCACCACCGCCACGTAATTCATCATGATTCAATGCCAGCAGGAGATATTGAGCTGGAGCATGCATGCCCACCAGATCTGGCAATAACGGAAAAATCTGACCAGATGAGATAATGACTGGAATAAAGGGTTCCAGCATCTGAAAATCATCCTGGAAGCGGAACGGCAAAGCTGAAATATCAATTCTGGCATGCTGACGTTCAATTTCTTCCGAGTAATATTTTACCTGGGCGATTAAAGCCTCGTCACTCAAAATATCATTGATCAGGCTGGTCAATTCGACCCCACTATCAATTTCCCGGTTCATAAAGGGGGCTAATTTTTTCTCAAACAGGAGTGCATAACGGGTTATTGATTTTAAGTACTTGATGGATGGCTGCACCTGAGATGTCAGTTTCCCTGTGACGTTCAAAAGTGGATACGACCATCCCAGACTGCGATCGATGACTGATAAATCCTGTTCGACCTCATTCAGGAGTTGAAAGGCATAATTCGGTGAGACACTTTCCAGGCCACCCACCAGCATCATTTTGACTTCCTGACGAGCCTGGTAAAGATGGATGGTGTGACGCACCAGATTAATTCCCCAGAATATCACTCCGGCAGACAGAATAAGAACAATAACCAGTGTCAGTTTCTTTTTGGTCATTCGTTATTTTTTGTTAAGGCATCTTCCCGTGATTTTTTCAACGACAATCTGGTGGAGAGAAAAATGATCACAAATAACAATACCACCACCAATGGAAATATAAACGCCGGAATGGGTTTATTACTTTCCTGGCTGGATGGTTCCCCTGGTGCTGAATCTCCATTTGAAACCACTGGTAAAACAACCACCGAAGTGCTCTCAGGTGTTGTGGAATCATCTGTTGGAAGAACCGAATCGGTTTTTTCTGTTTGAACGGTTTCAGAAATTGCTTCCTGATTAGGATCCGCAGTGAAAGTAGCGGTTGCTGCCACGGGTGAGATCAAAACAGCGGTGGCTGTTGGATTATACAATGGTGTACTGGTATTGGCTGGTTGAGTAGCAGTCATGGACAGTGTTCTGGTCGGCGTGGGTGAAGGACCGATGGTGGGTACTGTTTGAAAACTTTGACCGCCCCAAACCACATTTTCAGGAATCAATAAATAGAGTGCTATGATGATTGGGAGTAACAGGTATTTTGTTCCAAATTTTGATTCCATGGCTTCGTCTCTAATTCTTCGGATTTGTTGTAAAAATTACATCAGAGAAATGCTATTCACATTTGGTTAAGAAATTCATTGGGTGATTTTATTACACGGTTTATGTATTAACATTCCCCGATATTATCAGGTTATTGTAACCGAAAATTGGCACTTAATACCACAAAAATAATCAATAACTTATTATTAGGAGATTAGCAGCTTGATTTTTGTTCTGATCCGGCAATAAATTTATATAAAATCTGAAAGCAATTTCACCTACTGATCAGATGGCTTTTTCTTCCTGAAGAATAAAATGTAGCCGATTGCCCCGGTGGCAATAGCGATTGCGCTTACCAATGCCAGGAGTAAATAATTTATCCAGTTGGATCGCGGTGGCACTACAACAATCTCAGGGGTTTGCGTATAAGTCGGAGAAGCCTGCACCGGTTGGATTAATGTTTTTGTAAATGTTGGTGTCGGGGGAATTGAGGTGCTGGTATTTACAATCGTTGGTGTTACTGTAATCGTCGCAGTCGCTGTGAGGGTAACAGTGGAAGTGGTTGTAGCAGTGGGAGGAAGTGTAGGTACCGTCTGGAAGTCCAACCCACCCCAAACCACATGCGGTGGAATAAACACAAACAACAATAAAACACCAATGGGCAACAACATCTTTATGACTGATTGTTTATTCATGATATTATCCTGTGCAAAGTTATTGAATCGGTTTTGGAAGGAGCATGGCAGGGTCACCAAAGTATATAAAAGTTTTAAAAATTTCTGCGATGTTGGAATTTTCAGGGAATTTCTCCCCCTCTTGATGGAAAATTAAATTACCGATTCTGGAATGATTCTTTGATTGTAACTTATTCTGTAAGAATTGCAATAATTTTTCATGATCTTCCATTAATGTCTGGCCAGTCGGTGCAAAAATTCCAATCGCTCCCCCACCAGGATAGAACAATAAGCCTTCAACCAGCGAGATTTCCAGTGGATGGATAAAGTAACCATTTAAACAGCTAAAACTGATGAGAACAGGTGGGGCGGGAGATTTTGGCAGTTCGGATAGCATGGGAACTGATAATATTTTATCTTTTCCCCAAAGGTCTATACTGCCATGACCGAAATAAGCAACCAATGTGTATGAATTTTTGAATATTTCCTGAATATCACCTGGATTCGGTGCTTTAAAAACCTGGGTTTGATGATCACTCACTAAAGGAAAAACAAAATTTTGCGCAAACTTATGAAAATTGGCATCCGATGGATCTGAGATGGCAATGACGCGATTCCAGTCAGAAGGGATAGAACGCTCATATAAAATCACCTTCTCAACCCAGGCGGCTACCTGGTCAGATGTTGTAGCAGGAATACGTCCCACAGAAAGATCGGGATGTAAATCGCCCTTCAGATCAGAAAAGAAAAAATCGCTGATGGTCTCGCCTGATTGACCTGAAGAAATAAAAAATGAGGGTACAAACTCTATGAATTCCTGATAATTTACCTTTTCATAAGTATAGTCACCGACCAGTAAGAGGTATTTTAATTGCCCTGGTTCAATTTGATCGATGCTTTGAATAAATTTTTGGATGGAATCAGCAGAAGGAGTACCTGAATTAAAAGAATCATATATTTGTTGAGGACTCACCATCATCGTCGCTAAGCCCTGTTCTTCCCTTAAATCAATCAAGGGTAAAAGTGCCTGGTGAAATTTTTCAGGGGCGATCACGAGATATTCAATCGCCTGGGTAGGAAACGAAAGCACCTCTTTGGGGACAGTTTGAATGGATAAAACTTGTAAAAACTGGTTATCCGGAATCCATGTATATGTTGTACCTGGTTGGTGTTTCAGCGTGAATTGATCATTGGATGGCGATGAATAAATATCGAGAACCTGGCGATTTTCATCTACCACCACTAATGTGCCATTAGAAGAACCTGTTGAAGTGAACAAATGGTTATCTCGAATCGCAAATGATTTAACCTGGTCATCCAGACAAACTGGAAGAGAGTATTCAATTTCAATCCAATCCAAATAGATTTTTCCTGGTAGGTCATCCGGGGATGTAATAGACTGGATGGAAAAGTTGTTCTTTGTGTTTAAATAAGCTGAATCGAGAATAATTTCAATGATCTGCCAACCCTGGCCTTCGACCCGCATGGGTGGTAAAACGTGGTCATTGATAGACGCAGAAAAGACTTGTACGGGATTCTCTATGTTGGTGGGTGAAACCCATACTTGAACCCGGATTGTTACGCTTTCCACTTTTTCTTGTGGCAATTGGATTTCCTGTGAAATGGGTTGATTGGGTTGGAATAAAGCCCAAAGCCAATGGTCTTCACCCACGACCTGAGGGAGATACAGGGATTGTACTTCGTACTTTTCTCGATATGTGCCAGTCGAGTTGTTTTGGGTATTGGTTTGAATAGGTGGTGCTTTTTGGGGTGTGTTGCGTTTTATGGATTCCGTTTGTCCTGCGGACAAAATAAAAACATTTTCACTCAGGTTTATGTCTGGCGAAATCGGAGGAGAATAGAAACGAATCGCGAAATCATTTGACCCGGGTTCAGCATTTGTCCAATACGGATATGGTTTGCCTTGATACAATAGGTTTATTTGATCAAGATCTTGAATTGTCAGACCATTCTTTTCCCATTCTTTCCGGGTGATCTGATAATATCCATCGCCTGGCAGAATTATTCGTAATTGTGAAACGTCATCCAGTGGTAGATATGAAGGATTTTGTATCTGGCAGCCAGTTAAACCAACCAGCAGGCTGAATAGCAGGATGGCATGGATGGGACCTACTCTCAAAAGGTTGTTCGTTTCCTTTGGCTGATGATCAAAGCAATGATAAGAAGAAAACCTATGATGATTGTGATCATAAATCCAATCAGACCCTGCTTGAATGGGCTTACTTCTTCAGGCGCTGGCGTAACCGTAGGTGTAAAGACATTGTAACTGATGATTTTCAGGGTACGGGTGATTACAGGGGTTAATGTCAAATCTGGTGTATCCGTCCCGGTATACGTTGGAGAAATTCGCTGTGTTGCGGTGAATGTCATGGTGGGGGTATTGGTCACAAACGAAAACCGAGAGGTTGAAGTTCGCGTTGGTGTTTTGCTGTGGGTGAGATCAATGGTAGGGGTTGATGTGATGGTTGGCGTAGCAGTATGGGTCAAAGATTGGGTAGAACTGGTTTGCGTTCGTGTTGGTGTTTGGGTAGCCGTAGCTTGCAGTGGGATGGCTGAGACAGGTCCAAAGAATTCACTATTATAGCTGTTATCAACAGCTTCCAGTTTGTAGTAGTATGTCTGGCCATTTGTCAGGTTTAAGTCAATGTACTGGTATGTCAAACCACTAATTGAAGTTCCCTGGGTGAAAATAAAATTGCTGACCCGGGTGTAATTTCCATTGGGTTGTTCATTGCGGGTGATATAAAAACCGAGCATATCTGCTTCGGTGGCTGTCTCCCATTCCAACACGACCTGTTGATTACCAGGGTAGGCAATAAATGAAACCAGCGTTACGGCAGCCTGAACAACATGGAGCGATCCAAAAAGCGTCAACCCCAGAACCCAGGGAATTGCAATACAAAAGAAACGTTTTCTTATACCTGTCATTCTTCTCTTAAGTATATAAGAGATCGGTCAGAAAGTTCCTGTAGATAATAGAAAACATCAGATTTTATTGTATCCACCTGAACATTAAATTCCGATTTAACCTGCTCAACAATCTGGGCAACTGATTTTTGTCCATCGATCAAATTCCAGATAAAATCTCCCACAAAATTCATGGTTCTGACTTTGCCTTTCTGACCGTGAATCAGCAGTCCTTCATTTTCGACCTTATGATAATAAACTTCTTCATTGTGTGCTGGGATGGTTGAAAGATTCATTTTTAACTCCTTTGTTACCATAAAATTTTTGATACAGGCAAGAAATATGATAAAGAATGCGATTGATGCAGTGGATGATTGGGTTTGTCAAGCATAGCCTGCACCAGCTTTTCTCGATAAGGATCACCTTTCCTAAGATTCTTTCCCTTTTCACAGGTGGGTCAGGAAATTTTGACCAATCCCCTTGCGTGATGATTTCTGAATTGTTGATTCCAACAAGGCGGTGAACCACAAAATCCACCCCATGATCCATGAGAACAATTTCACCTGTCTGAATTTCCGGATCAGTGAGAACAGGTTGAACGAACACCCAATCACCTTTCTGAATCAATGGCCACATACAATTTCCGGTGACTTTAAAACGGAAAGTGCCCTTTTCCAGCAGACCTGAGATAATCTGCGCATGAATAATCGCTTGAGTTGATTTTGTCATCGTGACACCATA
>JAHYJK010000107.1 GCA_019429225.1 Anaerolineaceae bacterium | reverse complement strand
CCGCCTGGCGCGCGATTGTATCGTGATGATGAGTGCATTAATAACAGCTACCAAACGCTTACGTTATGGATCGGGGGTGTTGCCGATCTGGACACGCAACCCGGCAGTGATTGCCGCCAGCTGGAGCACCATGTGGGAATTAGGTGGTCTGGTGGATGGCCAGAGCCGTGTGATGTTAGGACTGGGTGCTTGGTGGGAACCAATTGCCAGTCGTGTGGGTGTCAACCGTGTCAAACCATTGAAAGCGATGCGCGAGAATGTGGAAGCCATTCGCCAGCTGTTCACCATGGAAGAGGTCTCTTACCAGGGTGAGTTTGTTACACTGGATCGTGTCAAACTGGATGTTGCCTTTGGCGATCGCAGTCCGCGTAACATTCCCATTTACATCGGTGCCACCGGCGATAAGATGCTTGAGATGGCTGGTGAATTGTGTGATGGCGTCGTGCTAAATTATGTGGTCTCGGTGGACTACATCAAGAAGGCAGTGGGTTTGGTGGAAAAAGGAGCCCAGAAGGTTGGAAAGACGCTTGCTGACATTGATCGACCTGAATTACTGGTTTGCTGTCTTTCGGATAAGGACCCTGCAGCGGCCATGGCAGAGGGCAAGAAACTGGTTGCCTATTACCTGGCAACCGAGCCACACATTATGAAGGCTTCAGGCGTGAGTGAGGAACTGTTGGAAAAAGTTCAGTCGATCATGAGTTGGCCGGCGACGGAAGAAGACTATATCAAAGCTTCCAAAGTAATACCAGATGACGTGGTGCGTGAATTGATGGCGGTGGGTACCTCAGACGAATGCCGCAAGAAAGTGCGTGAATATGTGGATGCCGGCGTAACCTGCCCAATTCTTTACCCGATGATGGACGATATTAAGCCTGTCGTGGATGCGTTTGCAGATGGTTTCTAAAGGATAAAAAACAAAACATGTTCAACAAGAACGAACTGAAAGCAAAAATTGAAACACTGGCAGAAGAGATGAACCCGGATATGGTGAAGTTCCTGGGGGATCTGATCCGTATTCAGAGTTACACCAGCCAGGAAAGACCTGCAGTAGATCGGACTCTGGCAGAGCTGCACAAGATCGGTTGTGAAGAAGTCTGGGTCGATAGTGCCGGTAACGCCCTGGGACGGATTGGTAAGGGTAAACGCATTATCATGTTCAACGCTCATCTGGATACCAATGAGGTCAGCGATGCCAGTCAATGGGCACATCCACCACTGGAACCTGCGATTGAAGATGGCATCCTGTATGGGCTGGGGGCATCCGATTGCAAAGCTGGTGTGGCTGCGATTGTATATGGGGCTGCGATCCTGAAAAAATTGGGATTGCTGGAAGATATCTCGGTGGTGGTGATGGGTGCCACATTAGAAGAGGATGCTGAAGGTTTTGCACTGCGATCCCTGGTGGAACGTGATGGGTTGAAGCCTGAATGTGTGCTGCTGGCGGAAGCAACGGATCTGACCCTGCGCCGTGGACATCGTGGCCGCTGTGAGGTGCACATACGCACAAAAGGCAAAGCTGTGCATGCCAGTACTCCACACCTGGGTGAGAATGCGATTGTCAAAATGGCACCGGTGATTGAAGCCCTGGAAGCTATGAATGGCCATTTACCAGAACATCCCATTTTTGGGCCAGGAACGCAGGTCGTCAGCCTGATTGCTGGACCGCATACCCCCAACTCTGTTCCGGATTGGTGTGAGGTAGCTCTGGACCGTCGTCTGGTACCCGGCGAGACGGCTGAATCGATTGTAGAAGGCATCCTTCAGGTAGTGGGTCCATTAGGCGCGTCGGTGGAGATACCGATTCAACCCGTAAAATCGCACACAGGATTACAATTGGATGGTCCTTCGTTTTATCCCGGTTGGTTAGTTGACGAAGATGCTGAAATCATTCAGGTTGGCAAGGAGACCTGCGAAGCATTATGGCAGCAGGCTCCAAAAGTTGATGTCTGGAAATTCAGCACGGATGGCACCTATTCAGCCGGTGTGGCTGGCATCCCAACGCTGGGGTTTGGCCCGCAGGAAGAACCCTACGTTCACACAGCCATGGATCAGGTTAACCTGGAGAAATTGAAAAAAGCTGCCATGTTCTATGCGCTTTACCCGGTGATCTATCAAGAGGTCACTGGAGCGAAATCAAAATAATCAAAACAAAATAAAGGAGAAAGAATTTATGCAAACTACACTATTTGGAAAAGATTTTATTACCACCGAAGATTGGACGAATGATGAGCTGATTTCGATGATGGATGTGGCTGGAGATCTCAAACGCCGTTTTGCGGTGGGTGAACCTCATGATCATATTCTGCGCAGCAAGACACTGTTCATGTTATTCTTCGAAGAATCAACCCGCACCCGTAACTCATTCGAGTCCGGTATCACCCAATTAGGCGGCCATGGTATCTACCTGACCCCCAGCGCTACCCAGGTTGGACACGGTGAAAATTCTAAAGACACCGGTGGGGTGTTGGAACGCTATGGTCATGGCATCTCGGTACGCGATTGTCGTACGGGTATCGGCCAGGCATATCAATATGAGTTAGCTGGGCATGTCAATATCCCAGTGATCTCCATGCAGGATGATGTGGATCATCCCTGCCAGGCAATGGCCGACCTGATGACCATTCGCGAGAAGTTTGGCAATGACCTGCGCGGCCGCAAATTCACCATTTCCTGGACATATGCTCCCAAGTATGTGCGTCCTCTGTCTGTTCCACAGGCGTTGGTCATGTTAATGACACGCTTTGGTATGGATGTTACCCTGGCTCACCCCAAGGGCTTCGAGTTGATGCCAAAATGCCTCGAATCAGCAGAAAAACATGCAGCCGAGCATGGCACCAAAT
Organism: Anaerolineaceae bacterium; assembly: GCA_019429225.1. Taxonomy (GTDB): domain Bacteria; phylum Chloroflexota; class Anaerolineae; order Anaerolineales; family Anaerolineaceae; genus UBA6170. The sequence continues at coordinate 9,536 of JAHYJK010000107.1, read as the reverse complement.
TCGAAGTGATTGATGACATGGATGCTGCTTTCGAAGATGGCGACATCATCTACGCCAAAAGCTGGGGTCCCATCATGGAAACCGAAGAACCCGTCGCCGTCCAGGCCATGTGTGATCAATACAAGGATTGGATTGCTGATGAACGTCGTATGGAACTTGCCAAAAAGAGCTCCATCTACATGCACTGTATGCCCATCGACCGTGGTTACGAAGCCACCAATGCTGTGGTAGATGGTCCACATTCCGTGATCTATGACGAAGCTGAAAATCGTTTGCATGTTCAGAAAGCGCTTATGGCTTTAACCATGGGTGGTCGTTTCTAGTTTTTTATTGTAAAAGTAAACAAATTTGCATAAATGAGGTGTTTGTAGGTTTTATCCTACAAACACCTTCGTATGCGATGAAAATGAAATGAGCGAATTAAACAATAATAAATTCACTGGATCAGCCCACCTGATTCTGGATAAACCATTGGTGGCGCAACGAATCGAAGCAGAGGTTGCTGCTGGTCAGCGTTACACGGATGTACTTCAGCGATTTATTACCAAACCGGGTGTAGCTTATGTTGTGCTGGTTGATGGGGTGGTTGTCGACCAGAATGAGATCATACAGCCGGGTGTGGAAATTCGCTGTGTACCACAAATTATTGGAGGATAAATAATGAAAACAAACCAGGGCTTAACCCAATTTGAAATGAGATCCGAATTCCTGGCTGGCAATCGTCCCTACTCGGGAAAAGTATTGCGGGTAAATTTGAGCACAGGTGAGATCTGGGTCGATGAACATGACGATGACTTCTACCGTAAATGGATTGGTGGCCGTGGTTTGATCGTTTATTATTTATTGAAAGAAACTGCTCCCAAAATTGATCCTTTGGGTCCTGACAATTTATTGATCTTCGCACCCGGAATATTGACCGGAACTGTACTACCGGGCACGGGAAGGCATGCTGTAGGTGGAAAATCACCACTCACCGGGGCTCTCGCATCCGCGGAAGCCGGTGGTTGGTGGGGAGCTGAATGCAAGCAGGCGGGTTTTGATGCAGTGGTGATTCAGGGGAAATCTGACAAGCCTGTCTATTTATGGATAAAAAATGGTGCAGCAGAACTTCGTGATGCCAGTCATTTGTGGGGATTAAAGACTGGAGACTGCCAGGAAGAAATCCGCAAAGAATTGGATGATGAAAAAATCCGCATTGCCCAGATTGGTCCCGCCGGTGAAAATCTGGTGCGATATGCTGCCGTGATGCATGATATTAACCGTGCGGCTGGACGTGGAGGATTGGGGGCATTGATGGGCAGCAAGAACCTCAAAGCTGTTGCCGTCCGTGGCAAGTTCAAGGTCGGTTTGGCCGATAAAGAGATGATGAAAATTACCCAGAAATGGATCACCTCGAATTATAAAGACATGATGGGTTGGGCGATCCAGTATGGCACCTCCGGCTCTGTCAAAGGAAATCACGATGGGGGGGTGACAGGTATTCGTAATTATCAGGATGGCAGTCTGGATGGCATAGAAGAACTGGATGCAACTTCCATTTTCACATGGCTGATCAAAGACCGGGATACCTGTAGTCGTTGCCCGGTGCGTTGCAAGCTGGTGGCAGAGCACATTGGAGATGTGTACATTGATCCCCGCTATGGTGGACCTGAATATGAGACGATTGCTGGTTTGGGACCCATGTGCAAGGTTAATGATCCCCTCGTGGTAGGCAAAGCCAATGAACTTTGTGCAGCCTATGGCCTGGATACCATCTCAACGGGCGGTACCGTGGCGTTTACCATGGAATGTGTTGAAAAAGGCTTGATAGATGGTTTTGATGATCTGCCAAAATTTGGCGATGGACAATCCTTGCTGGCTGCCATTGAAAAGATTGTCCACCGTGAAGATCTCGGTGAATGGATGGCTGAAGGCAGTGCCCACATGGCAGACAGAATTGGCATGGGATCGGACCAATTCCTGGCAGTTGCGCGTAGACAAGAATTGCCTTATCACGATCCACGTTTGAAAAATGCGATTGGAATGGGATATGCTGTCTCAGCCACCGGTGCCGATCATATGGCGAATTTAAATGATACATTTGCCACCTGGGATGGTTCCGATATTTGTGCGCGCTTACGTGAATTGGGAATCGAAACCCCTCTGAAATTGTGGGGTATCTCAGACCATAAAATTGAAGCGTTCTTCTATGAAACTGCTTTCAAGAACTTCCTGGATAGCGCAGTGATCTGCCATTTTTATCCCTATGAATTTCATCATATGGTCGATGCCCTTAATGGAGCTGGTGGCTGGAATGTGGATATGCATGAGATCATTGAGATTGGAGAGCGGATCATTGATGCTGCCAGATTGTACCTCCTCAGAGAAGGGTTCACTTCTGAAGATGATTTGTTATCTGCAAGGCTGTTCCAACCTACTCTGGAGGGTCCTATTGCTGGAAAAGCAATGACAATTGATCAGCTTCAGGATGCTTTGAAACGGTATTATCGAAGAATGGGCTGGAGTGAGCAAGGTGTTCCGGGAGATGATGTGTTGGAGCGGTTGGAGATTGAGTTGTTAAGTTCATGAGCTCATGAGTTTTTGAGAAAATTACGGCAAAATGTGGTCACAGTGTACCTTGGATTAAAATCCAAGGATAAGTAGGTTCAAACCGGATAAATCCGGTTAAAAAACGTTTGTGAACTGGTGCGTTGCACTTAAGGATAAACCTCACACTTGAATTTTGGGAATTGATCTGGTGAACAATCATCCAGAAGTGCGATGCACCTGGACTGAAGTCTGAGATAAACATTCAAGGTGCAAGGCACTTTTGGTTTTTGGGTTAATGGGTCCAGTCTTCCGAGATTGGTGTCTCCTTATCGACCGCTAAGTGCCACGCACCAAAAATAGCCTTCCAACTGGTGCGTTGCCAAGGATAAGTAGGTTCAAACCGGATAAATCCGGTTAAAAAAACGTTTGTGAACTGGTGCGTTGCACTTAAGGATAAACCTCACACTTGAATTTTGGGAATTGATCTGGTGAACAATTATCCAGAAGTGCGATGCACCTGGACTGAAGGCTGAGATAAACATACAAGGTGCAAGGCACTTTTGGTTTTTGGGTTAATGGGTCCAGTCTTCCGAGATTGGTGTCTCCTTATCGACCGCTAAGTGCCACGCACCAAGTTTAGCCTGTGCAGCTACGAGCCACAAGCTACCCGCTACTTCCTATACCTTGGAAAATTCCTATGCGTTCCATCGCAGAGGGGTTTGTTCTCTGATCGGCCGCAGTTACACAGGGTAACACGATTACGGGTTTCAATGATTTCACCAGTTGATTGTTCTATCACTATATTGCCGGTGACCTACAGCGGTCCCATGATGGGACCTTCATTGGTGATTTCAGTGGTATCCGCCACCTGAACCGGCAGGTCGGGCTCAATATCATTCTCAATGGGGGGGATCGAGTAGGTCAATGAGCCGGAAGGACAACGCTCCACCATGGCAATGACCAGTGAGCGCGTCTGGGTGTTCGCAGTATCAGGTATCATTTTTTCGATAGATAGGTTCAGGAAGCCACAAAAACCAGCTTCCGTGCACAAAGTTGGGTCTTTGCGTACAATAATGTGCGAACCATCTGGAAAATCGACACGTCGTTGCAAGGTGGAGCGTTTAGGGATTGTCTCTGTGCCATCAAAGCCCACCCGGCGATGAGAACTATCACAGAATGGAGGGGTCTGGGTGTTTCCACAGCGACACAGATAATACGCTTCCGGGTCGGTCTCATAGGTAAATTCTTTATGCCAGGTTAAGGGTTCTCCATACTCTGAAACCACCTGTGATTTTCGAACCAGGGGTAATTCTCCTACTACCCGGTAAGATCCATTTTTACTGATGGTGATCTGTGCTTTTGGTTTTTCACTCATGACTAACTCCTATCGTTCTACTATTTGAGAATTAAAATAGATGAGCGTATTTTATAAGACCATTGATTCAAGCTGGAATTTCTTCACTGCCATCAGCGTAACGGGCATAACGGCCAACTTCACGCGGATGAACGGGGTCATAACGCGGCCATGGCCAGCCACCAAATTGGTCTTTGCGGTAATCAGCATAAGCTTCGTAAATTTCTTTCTGGGTGTTCATCACAAATGGCCCATATTGCACCACGGGTTCATTGATTGGACGCGCCTGCAACAATAACAATCGAACTGGTTGATTCCCGGCTTGTAAATCAACCGCTTTACCTGGATCGATCGTAAATTTGTGATAGGCTGGAATGATGTTACCTGCTACCTCAAGTTGATTTCCTTCATAATAATATATTTCCCGGGTCACTTTATCATTTGTAGCTGGAAGGTTCCAGATAGCGCCTGGTTGCATTTCGATTAACCAGATAGCCACCTGATTCTCGGGGTCTGCTGCCCAGGAGTCTGGTGCTGGTGGAATTGCTTTATTACCGTTCAACTCTCCTGCGACCAGAATGATAGAGGTGTTCTTTCCATGATTGTCCTGTAAGTTAACTTTGGTCATGGCCTCAGCCCACAGCATTTTATAAAATGGTTTCACAAATTTTTTGTCTGCTGGCAAATTCAACCAGATCTGGAACAGTTCCAGGCGGTTAGGTCGATCCTGGTTAAGTAACGGGAACATTTCTGCATGCTGCAAACCACTCCCAGCTGTCATCCATTGCACATCTCCCATCCCATAGCGTCCAGAAGCACCATGCGAATCCGAATGATCAACAAATCCATCCAGAACGATCGTTATCGTTTCAAAACCGCGGTGTGGGTGGCCAGGAAAACCAGGCACCACATCACCGTGATACATACGCCAACCTTCCTTTCCAGCAAAATCCTGGCCAAGATCGCGACCTTCCATAGAAGCAACCGGACCTAGCTGGTCATTTCCTTGTGGATAGTGATCCAGATGGTGGACACAGAATAAAAAAGGGTCACTGGTTTCCCAGGTGAATCCCAGTGGTTTTAGATTGCTGATCAATTGATTGGTCATTTTTTCCTTTCGAATCTTTTCATACTAAGAGTAATCACTTTAAGGTGAATTTGCAACTCAATCGATAAAGTGTTTGATTGCGAATTATTCAAAGCTGAGAACGGCCTGAATAATTGCCTGATATCCAAGCGCTGCCTGGAACAACTCCTCAATAGAGATGGATTCATTGGCAGTGTGTGCATCTGTCTCTCTACCCAGTCCATAACCAATGGTAGGAATGCCAAACATACCAGCGCTGGAAGCCGCATTGGTGCAGAATCGAAATGACTTGATTTCAGTGCCGGAATTTAAATTCTTCAACGCAGCATATGCATGTTGCACCAATGGATGTTCTTCTTCCAGAACCCAGGCCGGGAAGAACTTGGGAGCGCGCATCTGATATCCTCGATAAGTAGTTTCCTGACCATCCAGAACCGTTACAGTACACTCCACATTGGCAGCATGGGCACAGGTTTTTACTTCTTCAACCACTGAATCAATCGTTTCACCTAATAAGAGTCTGCGGTCAAACGTAACCCGGCAACGATTGGGGATGACGGAACTGCCTGGATAAGGATTGGAGATGATATCCGTCAGAACCATGCTGCCTGATCCAAGAAAGGGATGTTGTTGAGACGGCAGCTGCTCAATCGCTTCGATCAACCGCAGCATGGCGTGCACAGCACAGATTCCTATTTCGGGCGAGGAAGAATGGGCAGATTTTCCAATGGTCTCGACCACTACTTCAGCACGTCCGCGACCACCACGATTGAGTTGCAGGTTGGTGGCTTCCCCAATAATCACATAATCGGGTTGATTTTCTTTGATGACCAATTGCAGACTGCCACCTTCCATGACTTCTTCATGCACCGAGCCACAAACGATGATACTGCCAATTAATTGCTCACGATTTACCTGCGCTGCTCCAAATACCATGGCAGCCAGATTACCTTTGGTATCCGCACTACCACGCCCATAAATTCGTCCTTCGCGAATATCTGCTCCCCATGGATCGGAGTGCCAGTCCTCTGGATTGGCGCTGACGGTATCCACATGCGCATCCAGGAGAATACATTTGCCGGGTTTGTGCCCATGAATCAACCCCAAAGCATTGCCAGCCTGGTCCACCCAGGCGTCGTCATAGCCTAGATTGTGCATTTCCAGAACTATTCGTTCCACAACGGAGCCTTCTTCACCGCTTAAACTGCGGATGCGAATCATATCGCGGGTAAATTCTATCAAAGCATTGTTATCCATGTTTTCACCTCCGATTGTCTTCATTTTATCAGGTTACCTCAGTTGCATGATAATTTTTCGAAAGTGAAATAGAAGCTAGGTATCGATTTTTATTCATTTATAATAGAATAAACAGAATATGCAAAGCGGAATATGTTTAGATTTAGGAGGTTGCATTGAGAATAGTAGTTGGTATCAGTGGAGCAAGTGGGGCATTTCTTGGAGTAGAAGTATTACGGGCATTACGTAGACAGCCCGATATTGAAATACATTTGATCATTTCTCGCTTGGCTGAAGAAACCATCAAACTGGAATTAGGAATGGAGCCAGAAGAATTACACGCATTGGCAGATGTGGTACATGCCAACAATCAACTGGGGGCAACAGTTGCCAGTGGCTCTTTCCGGATCGATGGAATGATCATTGTCCCTTGCAGCATGAAAACACTGGCAGGCATTGCAACTGGCTATTCGGAAAATCTCTTGTTACGGGCAGCTGATGTGTGCATCAAAGAACGGCGTAAACTGGTGGTGGTGCCCAGGGAGACCCCATTAAGTGGTATTCATCTGCGTAACATGCTGACTTTGAATGATCTGGGGGTGGTGGTTTTGCCAGCTATGATGACCTTTTATCATAAGCCAGATTCCATTCAGGAGATGGTGGATCAACTGGTGGGCAAGGTTCTGCTGCAATTTGATATCCCTTTTGAGCGTTACGAACCCTGGGGTGGGTTGGAAGAGGATTTGTAATCCTGACTATTTAACACATATGACTTCGAGGAATCATGACTGAACACTTATCTGATAAACCAACAAATATATTGATCTATCAAGCCGAGGATGGTAAAACACATATCAATGTTCGTCTTGATGATAAAACTGTGTGGTTGACGCAAATTGGATTGACTGAGCTTTACCAAACAACCAAACAGAATATTAGTTTGCATATTCATAATATTTTTAATGAAGGGGAGTTAGAAAGGGATTCAACTGTCAAGAAATACTTGACAGTTCAAAAAGAGGGAAATAGAGATATAAAGCGTGAACTTGAATATTACAATCTGGAAGTGATTATTGCTGTAGGATATCGAGTTCGCTCCCATCGTGGTACTCAATTCAGGCGCTGGGCTACGGAAAGGCTGCGAGAATACCTGGTTAAAGGGTTCACAATGGACGATCAGCGTCTCAAAGAGGGGCGTGGGCTGGGAGATGATTATTTTGATGAACTTCTGGAACGTATTCGTGATATTCGGGCATCCGAAAAACAGTTTTATCGGAAAATAACTGAAATATACAGACTGTCAGCTGATTATGATTCTAATGCTGAAATGACTCGCGAGTTCTTTGCGACGGTTCAAAACAAACTGCACTGGGCGATCACAGGACACACAGCTGCTGAATTAATTGCTGAGCGAGCCAATGCAGAGAAACCCAACATGGGGTTAACGAACTGGCAAGGTAAAAAAGTTCGTCAGGTGGATGTAAGTGTTGCAAAAAATTATCTGGAAGAAGACGAATTAAAAAGTCTTAATCGTATTGTCACGATGTATCTGGATTATGCTGAGGATCAGGCTGAACGACACCAACCCATGTATATGAAGGATTGGATTAAGAAGTTAGATGCATTTTTGCAGTTCAATGGGCGTGAAGTATTGAAGGATGCCGGTAGGATTTCAGCAGAAATTGCTAAAGATTTGGCACACACGGAATATGAGAAATATCGAATCGCCAGGTTAAAACACGAAATCAATGAACCCGATGATGAGTTTAATTGGATCATTGAACAATTACAGAAAAGGATTGAGCAGAAACAATGATCAACATTTTAGTAATCATCCTGGTGGCAGTCATGTACGTGATAGACCTGGTCATCACATTGGTCAACTATAAGCATCGTCATCAACCCATCCCGGAGATCGCCGCGGACATCTATGATCAGGAGAAGTATCAGAAGTGGCTGCGCTATTTTATGGAGACCATGCGTTTTGAAGTCATCGTCAAGTCAGTTAGCACCGGATTATTACTGATTCTGTTGGGGTTTGGTTTTTTTGGCTGGCTGGAACGAATAACGGTGCAATGGGTCAATCACCCAATTCTGCAAACGCTGGTATTTTTAGGCGTTTTTGGTCTGCTTAACATGCTGATCAGTCTGCCGTTTGATTACTACGCCACCTTTGTGATCGAAGAGAAATATGGGTTCAACAAAACCACACACAAGACTTTCTTTGTGGATATTTTGAAAAATATACTGGTGGCAGCAGGGTTGGGTGGTGGTTTGGTGGCATTATTGAATGCGATTTACCTGGAATTTATTGGCCAGATCTGGTGGTTTGTGTTGTATGCCTGGGTTATTCTCACCGTGGTGATGGTGATTCTTTTTGTGCTGAATACTAAAGTCTTCGTGAAGATCTTCAATAAACTCACGCCGCTTCCGGAAGGTGAACTGCGCGAAAAGATTCAAGCTTTGGCTGAAGAAGTTGGTTTCAATGTCAAAGCCATCTCCGTTATGGATGCCTCCAAACGTTCTACCAAACTGAATGCTTTCTTCAGTGGCCTGGGAAAGACCCGCGAAGTGGTTCTATTTGACACGTTGATCGAAAAATTGGATGAAGACGAAATCCTATCTGTTCTGGCGCATGAATTGGGGCATGCTGTGCACAAGGATGTGCCCAGAATGCTGGGACTGCAGATTGGGATGTTTGGCTTGTATGCAGTCGTGATCGGATTTATCCTGCAGAGTGCATCCCTGGCGCAAGCGTTTGGATTGTCAGGCGTGCATCTGGGATTCAGCCTGATACTGTTTTCGATCCTGATCTCACCTCTGGAATTAATCCTTACTTTTCCCTTAAATTTCATCAGCCGCAAAGCCGAATATGCAGCCGATGCCTTTGCAACCGAACTGGTAGGAAAAACGCCGACCAAGAATGCTTTCAAAGTTTTGGCCCAGGAGAACTTAGCCAACCTGACACCGCATCCGTTGTATGTGCTGATCCACTATAATCATCCTACGGTCCCGCAACGATTGGAAGCCATCCGGCAGAAATCATGAGGGTTTATCCGCCAATATTGACACCAATCAATCGCCCGATACCAAAGGTAATCACAGCTGCCAGCAGACCAAACAACACCTGACGGGTGCCGGATATCAACAAATTCCGACCGGTGAAAAGTGTAATGCCGGCACCGATGATAAACAAACCAACCGCACTGATCAGCAAGCTACCAATCACGGCTGGCATTCCGCTCAGGAAGGTGAAGGCGATGACCGGGATAATGGCTCCAATGGCAAACAAAAAGAAAGAAGTGATGGCTGCTTCCCAGGCGGATCCGC
>JAHYJK010000106.1 GCA_019429225.1 Anaerolineaceae bacterium | reverse complement strand
AAGCACCACAGCGTCCTGTGGAGAAACCACCAGAGTTACGATATCCGGAGCAGGTATTTCTGGTGCAGGAGGTGCCTCTTCTCCCTCTGGAACAACCTGGTCCGCAGGAGGAGGCTCTTGTCCACTTAATGGGAAATTACCCATTCGAAGTATCATAGCATCTTGAATAACACTTTGGCAAACTAATCTAGGTCTTTGAATTTCGGATGGTTGAACGTAAAGAGGTTCATTCAAAGTCGGATCCAACTCCGTACGACCTTGTTCGGTACCTTCTCCTTGACTATAAATTACAACAGTTAGTGATTCGGTTTCGCTTTCGGCTTGAAGAATTTGTTTTGAAACAGAGGCTGTATAATTAGGAAGTATTGACTGGTATTCAGGATCTACATCCACCAATAACATACATCCAATGACCATTACATGGTCTCCAGATTGAGGTGCATAGGCAATCATAGATTCTCGGTCAATCATGACTGATAATGCAGTTTTATCGACTGGTATATCAAAAGCTGCAATTGAACCTCCTGTTTCACCATCAATCAACATCCTGGGTGTAAGAGGAATTCTTGCTTCTAACGGATAAATCGCTCTCTTTCCAACCACTGATTCCATCTGCGTGAAAAATGTACCTTCAACCAGTTCATTTTTTGGGAAAGGAATCATCGTAACTACACTTTCGTTGATTACTTCCCCACGATTTACGAATTGGGTCGTAATCACGATATCAACCATTTCCTCAATCTGAATTTGAGGAGAATCCTCCGCAACAGGGGCTGCGGGTTGTAAGAACGGTCTTAACCGAATATACACCACAGCTGCTGCCGCAACGAGAACAATCAACAATAACGCAATAATAATGAAAATTCTTCCGCTTTTTCTTCCACTGGTAGCCATGTCTACGTCTCCTTAGGTTTTGAATAGAAAAACTAACCTGAATATTTATTATAAGGCAATTGAATCGTATAGGAAAATGATTTTTGTTGTGGGTTCATTTAAGTTTTCCCCTTCTATTTCTCATTATAATAATTTTATAAATTAATTGCAATTATTATGCCATTTATTGTTTCAGAAATACAAAATGAATTACAACACTAGTATATCTTCATTAAAAACAAAAGACCTCAATTGAGATCTTTTGTTTTTAGTTTGGTTCAATGATTTTATATTGCAGAAACAATGTTGCTGAAGATGTTTCCGATTGCTGGGCCGAGCAACGCAAGGATGACAATAACAACAACTGCTACTAAAACAAGAATTAAAGCGTATTCGACGAGGCCCTGTCCTTTTTCTTTTGGTGCAAATAACATGTGATAATCCTCCTTTCCACACTATTTAGAAATTTACCTATAGTCATTATACAATGATCTTTATCAATTTCAAGTAAGTAAAAATTACAAATCCCTAACAAGTATAAAAAATAGATCCCAGCTGGGATCTATTTTTTATACTGACTGAACGAAATTATATGTTTGAGACAATGTTACTGAAGATATTGCCGATTGCTGGGCCAAGCAAAGCAAGGATAACAATAACAACAACTGCTACTAAAACAAGAATTAAAGCATATTCTACGAGGCCCTGTCCTTTTTCTTTCGGTGCAAATAACATGTGATTTTCCTCCTTTCACGTCAAATTGGTATTTTTTACTTATATTATATTATATCGGAAAAAAAATTAAAATCAATCATTAAAAAATTACAAATAACAAACAATTTTTACGGGATTTATTGAAATTAAATTAACTCTTCAGCAAACATTGCATTAAAAAAGATTAAGCTATAATAGTGAATATGCATTCGGGCAATATTTTCAGGAGGTATGATGAGCGACTTGTTTAATCGAATAACTGATGATCAAAATATTTTTAGAAAATTATTCAGCAAAATTCCTGGCTTCAGTGGATATGTAGAAAGAGAAAATAGAAGAGCTGCAGACAAGATTCTGCGTGAGGCTATAGCTGATCGTTTTGAAGAAATGTGGCAAAGAATATCCAGTATTCAAACCGATTTGATAAGTTCTGGGGGGCTAGAATTTGTTGATGATATGGAACGTGCTGCAATCAAAATTCGACAATTTATTGATCGAATTCGACATGCATCTTATGGTTATTCTCCTTTCTTTAATGCAACCAAAATCAATGAAGAGGAATTATCAAAGGTATATGAGTTTGATTTAGCTTTACTGGAAAATGGGGATGTCGTGGCGAGAGCAATTGATAATGTTGAATCATCAATTGGAACTGATGGCTTACCAGCAGCGATCCGGCATCTGACGACTCTATCCCAACAAACAATTGATGTTTATAACCGAAGATCAGAAGTGATGATGGGTGGAATTGATTCCGCAGAAAACAATTAATTTCTCGTAAACAAAATGGAGAATTACTATGGCTAGAATTTTTGATGTAGTTGAATATGCAAGTGAAATGAAGGACGAAATTGTCCGCCGTTTTCCAGAGACTGGCGTCGCTGATTTGCGAATTGGTTCCCAGGTAATCGTAAGAGAATCTCAGCGCGTGATCTTTTATCGCGATGGTAAAGCATTAGATGAGTTTGGTCCTGGTAGACACACCATCATAACTGCAAATATCCCAAAAATAATCGATCTGATCGGTAAAGCGTTTAATGATCGCACTCCTTTCACTGCTGAAGTTTATTTTGTTTCCATGCGAGAATTTGCAGACAGAAAGTGGGGCACTCCACAACCAATTCTAGTTCGAAATCCAGGCATGGGTTTAGGTGTGGCATTGATGCAGGGTTTTGGAAACTATAGCTTCCAGGTAAAAGACCCACAACAATTTGTCACACAGATTGTGGGAGCTAACGGTGTGTACCGAATGGCCGATATCGAAGGCAGATTACGCTCCATGTTGCTTTCCAAATTACAGGATTTGTTGGGTGAAACCGCTGCCAGTAAAAGTGTGGCAGAATTAATTGGTTTAACAGAAGAAATTGGTGCTGCAGTCCGGGCAAAAGCGCAGGATGATTTTGCAGCGATAGGTTTATTACTAAAATCATTCTATATTTCTAATCTAAAACCCAGTGATAAATCAGCTGAAGAATTACGTGCAATGGGCATGCTGGACATGCAGACATACACACAATTGCAGGCAGCTGATGCATTACGGGAGGCTGCACGTAATGAAAGTGGTGGTGCTGGTTTAACTGCTGGCATTGGAGCTGGTGTTGGATTAGGTGGGGTTATTTCACAGTCTTTACAAGGAATGACTGGATCACAGACCGGTGCAGGAGGTGGCGGACAAATACCTTCTACTCAGGCCGGATTACCAGATGTGATGACACCTTCAGAGGCAGCATCAGCATTGAAAGTATCAGAAGAAGATGTTCTGGCAGCAATAACAGCTGGCGATTTGAAAGCAAGGAAAATAGGCTCTGCATATAGAATAAGTAAAGAAGCACTGGAAGAATTTCTAAAAGGATAATTATGAATAAGAACCGGGAATATCCCGGTTCTTTCAGCTTTCTTATTTTTTAGATTTTTTTCTAAATAATTTTTGATTTCGTTCTGGGGAGCATTAATGAAACTTCACGAGTACCAATCAAAAAAAATATTTGATCGTTTTGATGTCCCTATCCCTAAAGGAAGAGTCGCCAACATCGCCTCAGAGGCAAAACAGATTGCAGAAGAATTAGGTGGGAGAGTTGTAATCAAATCTCAGGTGCTCGTTGGGGGGAGAGGAAAAGCAGGGGGTATCAAACTTGCCAGGGATCCAAAACAGGCGAAAGAATTTGCTACTGAAATTTTAGGGATGGAAATTAAAGGTTTACCAGTCAGAAAGATATTGGTTGATGAAATTGTTGATATTGATCAAGAAATTTATTTGGGGATTACCAATGACCGAACCTGTAGACAACCCGTTGTGATCGCTTCTTCGTCTGGTGGGATTGATATTGAAGAAGTTGCCCAAATCTCACCGGAAAAAATTTTCAAGTTATCTATTGACCCCCTATTAGGTTTACAGGATTTTCAGGTTCGGGATATTGCTCTGGGAATTGATCTCAAACATGAATATTGGAAGCAATTTATCAAAATTCTTCGTGGGTTATATAGAGCGTATCTTGATATGGATGCCACTTTAGCAGAGATTAATCCTCTGGTTATCACAAAGGACAAACGATTAATTGCGTTAGACGCGAAAATGATCATTGATGACAATGCTTTATTTCGCCATCCGGAAATGATGGAATTAAGAGATTTGGATGTGGAAGCTCCAGCTGAAATTGAAGCACAAAAATATGGATTATCTTACATAAAACTCGATGGTGATATTGGTTGTATGGTCAATGGTGCTGGACTTGCCATGGCGACAATGGATATTATCAGTCAATTTGGAGGAAAGCCGGCAAATTTCCTGGATATAGGCGGTGGCGCCGGTGCGACGAAAGTAGCTGCGGCTTTAAAGATCATCCTCTCTGATCCAAATGTTAAGGTTATACTGATCAATATTTTTGGTGGTATTACCCGTTGTGACGAAGTAGCCAAAGGATTATTATCAGCATTGGCTGATGTAAAGACTAAAGTTCCAGTAGTTGTCAGATTGGTAGGAACCAATGCTGAAGAAGGACGCGAATTGCTCGCCAATGCAAATGTCCAGACAGCGAATACTTTAGTTGAAGCAGCTAACATTTCAGTTCGTCTTTCTACGGGTGGTAAATTATGAGTATTCTTGTAAATAAAAATAGCCGGATTCTCGTTCAGGGCATAACCGGGAACGAAGGAAATTTCCATGCCTGGCAAATGTACCAATATGGAAATAATGTTGTGGCAGGTGTTACACCGGGAAAAGGTGGGGAGTGGGTTTTTGAAGGTAAAGTACCGGTATTTGATTCAGTAAAAGTTGCTAAAGAAGCAACAGGAGCAAATGTATCGGTTATCTTTGTGCCTGCTCACTTCGCGGGTGATGCTATGCTGGAAGCAGCTGATGCTGGTATTGAGTTAATCGTTTGTATTACAGAAGGAATACCCGTTCGGGATATGATGCGGGTTCGAAAATACCTGGATCAAAAAGGCAGTAAATTAATCGGTCCAAATTGTCCTGGGCTAATTACCCCTTCTGAAGCAAAAGTTGGAATAATCCCGGGAAATATCACAATGCCTGGTAATGTAGGTGTTATATCTCGTTCTGGAACCCTGACCTATGAAGTTTTATATGCCATGATGTTATTAGGGATTGGCACCAGTACCTGTGTAGGAATTGGTGGAGACCCCATCAGCGGTTTAAGTTATATTGACTTGCTAGAAATGTTCGAACTTGATCCGTTAACAGATCAGATTGTGTTGATTGGTGAAATTGGTGGGACGGATGAACAAAAAGCTGCCGATTATATTTCAAGGTATATGACGAAACCGGTGGTTGCTTTCATCGCGGGTCAATCGGCTCCTTCTGGAAAAAGAATGGGACATGCAGGCGCAATCATTGAAAGTGGATCGGGTACTGCTGAAGAAAAAATAAAGGCTTTACAAGAAGTAGGCGTTCAAATTGCGAGACATCCTGAAGAAATTGCGATTCTGCTTAATCGATAAAAAAAAAGCACCGTTAGGTGCTTTAGTATTCTTATTTTAAATTTGCTTCAATATACGTTACAGCATCGCCAACCGTTTTAATTTGTCTGGCACTATCATCCGGGATTTCTAAATCAAATTTTTCGCTAAAACCATCGATGAGGAAAAATTGATCCATTGAATCGGCTTTCAAATCCTCAATAAATCGAGTTTCCATGGATACTTCACTATCATCAACTTTCAGTACATCCACAATAATTGCTTTGACCTGATTAAAAACTTCACTCATTCAATCCTCCTGTACATGCTACAGTAATATATTTCAAAATTGTATCTTTACTTATAATATTGTCAAGTGCTCATTCTTTGTTATTTTTAATTATATAGACGTTGGAGATTGCTCTGCTATACTAAAATCAAAACACTGAATATCAGGAATAGTTATGGCTGAAGAATTAATAAGATCAAGAAAAAATGACCATATCAGGATTAATTTGGAAGAAGATGTCCGATCCACTCTGAGTAATGGACTGGAAAAGTATCGATTTATTCACAATGCACTCCCTGAAATTAATTTAAAAGAAATCGAATTATCCCAAAAATTATTTAAAAGGAACATTGCCTTACCAATTTTAATTTCTTCCATGACTGGGGGAACTCCTGAAGCTTTTCAAATAAATCAAATGCTTGCACAAGCAGCCGAAAAATTTGGCCTGGCAATGGGAGTAGGGTCTCAAAGGGCGGCCATTGAAAACCCCACATTGATTGAAACATTTGATGTCCGGAAATTTGCACCTGACATTTTATTGTTTGCTAATTTGGGTGCTGTTCAATTAAATTATGGCTATGGAATCGATGAATGTAAACGTGCCGTGGAAATGATCAATGCGGATAGTTTAATTTTGCATCTAAATCCACTTCAGGAAGCAGTTCAGCCAGAGGGAGATACCAATTTTTCTGGACTTTTAAGAAAAATTGAAATAATATGTCGTGATTTACCTGTGCCAGTTGTTATTAAGGAAGTTGGTTGGGGGATATCAGATGTACTCGTCAAACAGCTAATTAATGTTGGAGTAGCTGCCATTGATGTTTCAGGAGCCGGTGGAACTTCCTGGTCTCAGGTGGAACGGTTTCGATTGGAAGATCCAGTTGGGATTAAGGTAGCTGAAGCTTTCCTTAATTGGGGTATTCCAACAGCCGATGCACTTGTAAAGGTTAGAAGTTCATTCCCTGAAATTCCAATATTCGCCAGTGGTGGGCTTAAAACGGGTATGGACGTTGCCAAATCTTTAGCCTTAGGTGCAAATTTAGCCGGGATGGCAGGCGTTTTCTTAAAAGCAGCAGTTATATCCCTGGATCACCTGGACGAAACAATTCATATTTTTGAGAGAATTATTCGAACCTGTATGTTTGTTACTGGCTCAAAAGATTTAATTTCATTTTCTTCCGATAAAATTTTCAAAATAGGTGAACACTAATGACCCTAAAAGAATATTCTCAAATAATGATTCCAGAAATAGAAAAAGCACTTAAATCAACGATTCTAAAAGATATTCCTGATCCATTTCCTGGTTTACAAGAAATGATGAATTACCACTTTGGCTGGTTGGAAAATAATAATTCTCAAAAATCCCAGGGAAAACAGATACGACCCATTATTCTTTTACTTTGTAATGCAGTATGTGGCGGAGATTGGAAAAAAGCACTTCCTGCGGCAATTTCAATCGAACTTATTCATAATTTTTCACTAATTCATGATGACATTGAAGATAAATCCGACCTGAGAAGAGGCAGGCAGACATTGTGGAAAATTTATGGCATACCTCAAGCGATTAATACGGGTGACGCGATGTTTTCCTTGGCTCAGATCAATATGCTGAAGGTTGGAAATGAAATTAATAAACAAATCGGGTTCGATGCCCTTCAAAGGCTTAATGAAACCTGTTTAATATTAACCGGTGGGCAAAACCTTGATATTTCTTTTGAAAAAGAAACAAGGGTTTCTCTTGAACGATATTTGCTTATGATTGGAGGAAAGACAGCGGCGTTATTATCGGCTTCTTCAGAAATTGGCGCAATTACAGCGTTAACATCTGAAAATAATCGAAACGCATTAAGAAATTATGGCAATGCATTAGGTTTAGCTTTTCAAGCCTGGGACGATTGGCTTGGAATCTGGGGAGAAGAGGAACAGACCGGTAAATCTACTTCTTCAGATCTAATGACAGGTAAAAAATCATTGCCGATTTTATTTGCACTTGAAAAAGATGAAGAATTTTTACAGATTTACCAGGATGAAGGGGCAACTCAGGAAAATTACCGAAAATTGCTCTCAATGTTGGAAAATAATGGCGCAAAGAAATTCACGGAAGATATTGCCAAACAATACACAGATACTGCTTTAAAATCACTAGAAGAAACAAAGGTTAGCGATAAAAATGCATTCCAATCATTGCTGGAATTGACTGATTTGTTAATTAAAAGAAATAACTAAGAATTAAGGTTGACATTTGATACTTCATCCATTTTCTTTTTGGATTTTGCATTAACAAATACAAGCAATATCATCACGAGCCAGGCAATAATTTGAAGCAGGTTTACTGTTAATATCAGGTTATTTGGATTGCCATTGAAAAAGTCCAGAAAAACCACTAATATTGCCACATAAAAAACTGTTCTAAAAAATAATTGTCCAGGGATTAATTTCTTTTTGGATAAATATATATTGATTGCGATAACAGGAATTAGTCCAATGATGTAATAGATTTGCAAGGGATGACGCGTTGTCCCCCAAAGGGTGATTGACCAGGCTAACGAGGATGGCTTTCCATAAAAATTACCAGACGCGAATAATGCCAAAAATAAAAAGATCAGAAAGATTAATAATGGCAAAGACAAGGAATCAAGTACTCGTTGAAGGGGTAGTTTCTTCTTTTGAATAAAAACCATTGCAACCAATAGAGCAAGAATTAATCCGGATGTGAAATCAAAAAGAGAGGGACTAATTGAAAAGATCGATAAAGGATTTTCATAGAAAATTGAGGGAAATTGAAATACATACGCTAATCTACCCATGATGATTGTTGATATCAGATACAAGAAAATTAAATTTGAGACATCATTCGCATTCAAAGCGTATCTTTTTGATTGCTTTTCAACCGCTAAAATTGAGATATAAATGCCGATAATGATCAATAAACCAGGGGTTTGGATGGCTAAAGGGCCAATATTTAAAATCGGAAACATTATTTTTCTAATTCCTTAATTTTGGACTCAATTAACGTCTCAGACATAGGACCTCCGATGATAATTTCGGATATTTTTCCGGTTTTATCGATAAAGAAAGTAGAAGGTAAGGCCTGAACCTGATATTGGGTAGAAACGAAACCATCTAAATCCAAAAGGATTGGAAAAGTCAGGTTATTTTCACTGACAAAATCAAGAACATCAGCGTAATTATCTTGATATGTATTGTTTACAGCCAATAAAATTAATCCCCTGTCTTTATACTTTTCGTAGATTTTTTGCAAAGCTGGCATTTCATATTGACACGGTTTGCACCAGCTTGCCCACACATTGACAATAATCATATTCCCCTTTAAATTGGACAATTGATATTCGTTACCCGACAAATCATTCAAAACAAAGTCAGGAGCGATAAAGCCTTTTTGAGGGGCTGAGTAAATCTCTACTGATTTTTCTTGATTGGTTGCGATTGTAAATAGCACCCATACCGATGTTAAAAAGATCAGCAAAAGAGAAAATAAACTAATTTTATTGAAAATTGGTTTCATTGCATAAATAATAATCTGATATCTGTGGATGTCAAACTCTATGTATTATTGAGTTCATTTTCTTGCCAAAGTAGGAAAACCATTTCAAACCTTAATGAATAAAATATTTTCATTATGGACAGAGGTTATAATAAAGTCTGGGAAATTTATAAAATTTTTGAAGGAAATCAGCATGAAAATAAATTCAGAACTTGAACAACAGGCGATTAAAACCATTCGTTTTCTCTCAGCAGACGGTGTACAGACAGCAAATTCCGGTCACCCTGGATTGCCCATGGGTACAGCGACGATGGCTTACACAATCTGGACAAAACACTTGAAACATAATCCTAAAAATCCAAATTGGGTAAATCGTGACAGGTTTATATTGTCAGGTGGACATGGTTCGATGCTGTTGTATTCCCTTTTGTATCTCACAGGATATGATTTGCCTTTAGACCAGTTAAAAAATTTCCGTCAATTGGGCAGCATTACACCAGGACATCCTGAGGTAGGGGTAACCCCTGGTGTGGAGACTACCACGGGACCATTGGGTCAAGGTTTTGCTAATGGCGTTGGATTTGGGATCGCAGAGGCTCATTTAGCTGCTAAGTACAATTTACCTGGGCTTGAAAAACTGGTTGACCATTATGTATATGCTATTGTCACAGATGGAGATTTGATGGAAGGGGTCGCTTCGGAAGCAGCTTCTCTTGCCGGACATCTGAAATTAGGGAAATTAATCTATCTTTATGATGACAACCGCATCACAATTGATGGATCAACTGATCTGGCATTTACGGAAGATAGAGCCATGCGATTCAAAGCGTATGGTTGGCATGTAATTCAGGTGGATGATGGAAATGATGTTGAAAAAATTGATCAGGCAATCATGGATGCTAAAAATGATGACCGGCCTTCTTTAATTATTTGCCGAACAAAAATCGGCTATGGTTTGCCAACCATGGAAAATACTGCTGACGCTCATGGTAAACCGCCTGGTGAAGTTGAATTAAGCGCTGCAAAGAACAATGCTGGTTGGCCTGTTGAGCCAAAATTCTTTGTGCCGGATGAGGTACTGCAATTCTATCGAAAAGCAATTGAAGTTGGTGAAAAGCAGGAAGCAATTTGGAATGAAATTTTAGAACAACATAAAAAAGAAAATCCGGAAAAGACTAGTGAATTCCTTCGAAGAATGTCAGGATTATTACCAGATGATTGGCAGGTGGATCTACCAGTATTCAAAGCGGACCCAAAAGGTATGGGTTCCCGGGTAGCTTCCGGAAAAATGATCAATGCTCTGGCAATCAAATTACCTGAACTGGTGGGTGGATCTGCTGATTTGACACCTTCCAACAATACCTGGATCGATGGAGAATCAGATTTTCAATCAGATAACCCTGGAGGAAGATACCTGCACTTTGGTGTGCGTGAGCACGCAATGGGTGCTATATTAAATGGTATCGCTTTGCATAAAGGTTATATTCCATATGGAGCATCTTTTCTTGTTTTTACGGATTATGTACGACCATCCATACGCTTATCTGCGTTGTCACACATCCCGGTCAAATGGATTTTCACGCATGATTCGATTGGTGTGGGAGAAGATGGCCCAACTCATCAACCGGTGGAGCATCTTGCTTCATTACGCGCCATACCAGGATTGGTCGATCTCAGGCCTGCTGACGCGAACGAAGTGGCTGTTGCCTGGAAAGTCGCGATTCAGATCAATAACAAACCAGTACTAATGGCACTATCAAGACAAAACCTGCCTACTTTGGATCGGCAGTATTTCAATTCAGCTGAAGGCCTAACAAGAGGGGCTTACGTACTGAAAGATTATGGATCAGAAAAGCCAGATCTGATCCTAATCGCATCCGGGTCTGAAATTGCTTTGGTGTTGAAAGCAGCTGAAGCATTGGTGGAAAAAGGCAAGAATGTCCGGGTAGTGTCCATGCCAAGCTGGTATCTATTTGAGCAGCAGGATCAAAATTATAAAGATAGTGTACTTCTACCAGATGTAAGAAAAAGGATATCCGTTGAGGCAGGTTCTGGCTTTGGGTGGGAGCGATGGGTTGGTGATTCCGGTAAAATAATCGGGCTGAATCGCTTTGGCGAGTCTGGAAAATTTGAAGAGATTTATCCCCACCTTGGATTTTCTGTTGAAAATATCGTAAAAATTGCATTAGAAATTAGTGATTAAGGAGAAAAAATGCGCATAGCTGTGGGATGTGATCATGGTGGTTTCCCTCTAAAATTCACGGTGATCGAAGCTATCACTTCGCTTGGCCATGAGGTTGTGGATTTCGGAACTGATAACGGAGACATGAGTGTTGATTTTCCTGATTACGTTTATAAAGTTTGTGATGCCATTCAACGAGGGGTAGCTGACCGTGGAATAATCATCTGTGGGTCAGGCGTAGGTGCAAGTGTTGCTGCCAACAAAATGAAAGGAATCATTGCAGGTTTATGCCATGATCATTATTCAGCACATCAAGGCGTCGAACACGATCATATGAACGTTCTTTGTATGGGCGCCCGTGTGATTGGTTCTGCGATTGCTGATGAACTCACAAAAGCTTTTTTGTCAGCAAAAGAGGATCATGGTGAAAGATTTGTCCGACGTATGGAAAAAGTAAAAAAACTTGAAGAATTCGGTCATTTATAGAAAGTGAGATCATTATGAATGAAATAGATAAACTGCACCAATTAGGTCAATCGATTTGGTATGACAACATCGAAAGAAAGTTGTTAAAAAATGGAGAAATGGAAAGAATGATTGCTGCGGGTGAAATTCGTGGAGTGACCTCCAATCCCTCAATTTTTCAAAAAGCGATCGCTAATTCAACTGATTATGATTCAGCCATTCAACCCATGGCGTGGGCTGATTGGAGTCCTGAGGATATTTTTTTCCAACTTGCTATCGAGGATATTCAACAAACAGCTGATCTCTTTCTACCTTTATATCAAGAAACCAATGGCAGTGATGGATATATCAGTCTGGAAGTTAACCCAAAACTGGCTTATGACACTCAAGGAACACTGATTCAGGCGAAAGAATTGTGGGACAGCGTGAATCGGAAAAATTTGATGATCAAAATTCCCGCCACTAAAGAAGGTTTACCAGCCATTCGACAAGCGATTGCTGCTGGAATTAATA
>JAHYJK010000003.1 GCA_019429225.1 Anaerolineaceae bacterium | reverse complement strand
ATTAATGTTAAGAAGGTTTTTACCATCGTTTTTGCAATGGGCGTTGCGATGGCAGCGCTTGGAGGAATTGGCGCGGGTCCATTTCTTCCCATTCAACCACAGATGGGTGATCAATATTTGATGCAAGGTTTTATCACTGTTGTCATCGGAGGAATGGGCAGTTATGTGGGTGCTTTTGTGGGGGCATTGATTCTGGGCATGGCTCGCGCATTCGGTGATTATTTCGCACTAAAATTATCCTTATCTCCTGCCCTGGCAGAAGCTTCAACAGTCATCATCATGATCATTGTCTTGTTGGTCCGACCTCAAGGCCTATTTGGTAAGAAGGAGTGAGAAGGATGACAGAAAAAACAATTAGACCAAGATCTGGCTTGAGAGTCTTTCTGAAGAATGAGACGATATTCCTGATATTCATTGCTATTATGATTGCCTTTCCATTTGTTATGAACATTATCACAGGAACAGGACTGAATGACGGGATTACAAAATTTTGGCAGGGTCAGTTGATCACCTTCTTTATCATGGCGGTATTTGCCATGAGTTATGATTTATTAATTGGTTATGGAGGGATCCTTTCATTTGGACACGCTGCTTCTTTTGGGGGTGGTGCATATGCTGTTGCCCTCTTGCTGAAACATTGGGCACCCAATATTTTGAGTAATTATCGAATTACCATAGGGAGTATCAATATTACGGAAGCAACCGTATTGTTGATCGTTTTCCTTGTGGTGATTCTGGTTTCAGTATTGATTGGTTTGCTTTTCAGCGCTACTTCTATTCGTTTGAAGGGCGCTTATTTTGCCATGTTGACGTTGGCACTAGGATCAGCCATACACATTCTCAGTAAAGCCACTGATTTCCACAAATGGACAGGAGCAGATGAAGGATTGCACGGTGTGCCATTGCCGGTCTGGTTGAACCCTACCCAAAATCGCCTAACTGTTTATTTCATTGCGCTTGGCTTCCTCTTGCTGTGTTATTTGGTGATGAAACGAATGGTGAATTCCCCCACCGGGCGAGTTATTATTGCCAATCGTGAAAACGAAGAGCGCATGAGAATGATTGGCTATAATCCTGTGGTTTATCGGACGATCGCCTTTCTTTCTGCATCCATTTTTGCTGGTCTGGCAGGTGCCCTGTATGCGATCTGGAATATGAGTGCAACCCCAACCATGACTTCAGCAGTTACAACCATTAATGCATTGATCATGACCATCCTGGGTGGCATGGGTACCCTGGTAGGTCCAATCATTGGCGCAGGGATTATGCAGATCATCGGCCAGTTTTTCTACACCTGGTTTGGCGCTCGATGGCCATTGGTTTTCGGTGTTCTCTTTGTTCTGATCGTTTTGTTCTTGCCATACGGTATCATTGGGACATGGCGTCTCAGAAAGAATTCGATTAAGAACTCAATACGGAATTTATTCAGACTCTTTTCAAAGGAAAAATAACTAACCAAAATTTAAAAATTCTCCTTATTAAAAAGCCTGATGTTGGTATTTCCAATTTCAGGCTTTTTCTTTTCTGGTTTTTATTGGTTTGAAATCAAATTTTTCTTCAGTTGATTATCAAAATTTTCCGGAAATAGGATTTTTGGGGTTTGATGCCAATTTGCAAAGCTTCTGAGCGACTTTGCAAATTGATCCAGAAAATATTCATCCGGGACAAACAAGGATTCAAAATGTAGACTTTTAATTTCGAATATTTTTTCTTTTCGGTGAGCTTTTGGGTCCATTCTGCCGATCAATTGACCATTATGCAAAATTGGTAAAGAAAAATATCCATACTTACGTTTGGGTTTTGGTAGGTAACTCTCTAAAGAAAAATCAAAATCGAATAATTCTCTAGTGCGTTTACGATCCCAAATCAAGGGATCAAATGGGGATAGAATGGTTGTATATTCGGGCTTAAGATATCCATTGATAGCCTGGTCCATTAAGCCCAGATTTTCTTTGTGAACAAGAATTCCCTCAGGAAAATCCTTTGAGTCGATTGTGAAAATTTTTTGTTTATCCATCAGAGATTGAGTTGATTTTTGCACCTCGTTTTTTTTGAGGCGATAATAATCAGCAATCCAATTTAATCTGGTGGCACCAAGAATTTGGATGGTTTTCTCAACTAAAAATTCATTAACTTTTTGAAGAGATGGGATTTCTTCATCTGGAATGTGGGTGATAACATTTCCCCGTAAATCATAATAGCGTTGAAAATTTTTCCGATACGGGATCATCAAATCCCCACGCGTCCAGAGCATATCCAACGCGATTTTTTCATCTTTCCAATCCCACCATCCATTATTGACACCAGATCGTTTTGGAAAATCAGAAGATTTTTGTGGCCCCTTTTCTGTAATCGTTGCTGTAACAAATTCAATCATTTCTTGATGGTTATTCACCCATTCAGAAACCTGCCACCAATGAGTAGCTCTTTCCAACATCTTACGACGAAAAAGGGGATAATCCTCCATTGGAATAAAACAATTGGCATGCGCCCAATATTCGAATAATTTCCCTTCCTCATGGGTTTTTTCCACCCAAAAAGGATCATAATTGCCAATCCGAGACCAGAGTACCAGATACGGACTGCGATTGACTACGTTGATTGTATCAATTTGCAGGATTCCCATTCGACGTATGGTTTGGAGAACATCTGATTTTGAAGGTTCTGATGAAGGAGGTGTTAACAATCCAAGTGATGACAATTGCATTAATGCGACTTGATGACGTGTAATCATTGAGCAAACCCTTTGCAGTAAATTTGTTCTATTATAGTCTTTTTGGGGCTAGTAGAGTTATTTAATCAAGAAATGATTAAAAACTGACATTTCTTCTGTGCCTTTCACTTAATGCTTTACATTCATCGTGGTGGAATATGTCATTCCTAATTACTTGTTAGTAAATGGTTATGCTAAACTGATATGAGATTCAATATAAATAAAAACTAAATAAGGTGGAGTAAATCAATGTCCGACTCTGAGTTTAAGTTGATGATCCCTGGACCTGTAAGTGTTTCTCCTGAAGTATTGCAGGCGATGGCACGACCTGTGGTTCCACATTATGGCGATAACTTCATCCATTTCTATAATGAAACTCTGGGTTTACTGAAGGTTGTTTTCCAAACGAACCAGGATATGTTCCTTTTCGTTGGGTCTGGAACGGCAGGGATTGATGCCTGTGTGGGTAGTAGCCTTGCCACTGGAGATAAAATCATTGTTGGAAGTAATGGTTTCTTTGGGGATCGATTGATCTGGATTGCAGAAGGAAATGGATTGGTAGTGGTTCCTGTAAGGGCTAAACTGGGCTCTGTTTTAGAACCAGCTGATTTTCTCCAGGCGGTACAGGATCATCCAGATGCCAAGGCAATTCTGGTTGTTCATCTTGAGACATCCACGACAATCATAAACCCAATCAAAGAAATTGCTAGGATTGCCCGTGAATATGACTTGCTGATGATGGTGGATGCGGTTTCCTCTATTGGCGGTGTTCCATTGAAATTTGATGAATGGGGCTTGGATCTGGTTGCGACATCTATCAATAAGTGTCTGGGTGCTCCTCCAGGGCTTTCTCCGATTGCTATCAGTCAACGTGCCTGGAAATCAATCAACGCTTTACCCCCTAAATATCATGGATGGTATAGTGATTTACGAACCTGGAAAAAATATGCGACTGAATGGGCTGATTGGCATCCCACCCCGGTGACGATGCCTGTGAATAACATTGCAGCTTTAAATGTTGCCTTGAAGCAATTGATGGAAGAAGGTATAGAGAATCGTTACCAGAGATATCGAAATCTGGCGATCCAACTTCGTCAGGGATTGACTGCCATTGGTATGTCTCCTATGACTTCTGATCATTTGCTAAATCCTGTGTTAACAGCTGCATATGGACCAGAGGGGATTCCTACCAGCCAAATCGTTAAATATCTCGCTAAAAAGCATAAAATCATCATTTCCGGTGGCCTGGGCGACCTGAAGGAAAAAACATTCCGTATTGGACATATGTCACCGGTTGTCAATGCGGAAGATATCGATCTGGTAATTAATGCATTAAGTCAATTCCCAGATTAATTAAAACAGGTTTCTTTTCAAATAATTCTGAAATCTGGTAATCAATTTGTGAAATTGATTACATAAATTGATTGCATTTAATTTTCCAAACAATTATAATAAGCTCACTATACTCGTTCCAGAAAGGAGAAGAAATAAATGGCAAGTGTAACTTATGATCATGTTTGGAAACGTTTTGGCGATTTCACGGCATTAAATGACTTGAATATCGCAATCGAGGACAAGGAATTCCTTGTTCTGGTCGGACCTTCAGGGTGTGGCAAGACAACCGCTTTGCGTTGTCTGGCAGGACTTGAGGAAATATCTGATGGTAAGGTGATGATTGGCGACACCATCGTCAATGATACACCTCCAAAAGATCGTGACATTGCAATGGTATTCCAATCCTATGCTTTGTATCCTCATATGACTGTCTATGACAATATGGCATTTGGTTTGAAATTACGCAAAACACCCAAAGAAGAAATTAAACGTCGTGTGGAGGAAGCAGCTGAAATCTTAGGTATCGAAGCACTTCTAAAACGTAAACCAAGAGAACTCTCTGGTGGTCAGCGACAACGTGTGGCAGTTGGTCGTGCAATTGTGCGTGAACCAAAAGTATTCTTATTTGACGAACCTCTGTCAAACCTGGATGCGAAATTACGCGTTCAGACACGTGCGCAGATCAGCAAACTGCATCAGAATTTGCAGACGACTTTTATTTACGTAACACACGATCAGACGGAAGCTATGACCATGGCAACTCGTATTGCGGTCATGAATAAAGGTCTCTTACAACAACTTGACACACCACAAATGCTTTATGATTATCCAGCCAACCTTTTTGTGGCCGGATTCATTGGTTCACCAGCCATGAATTTCTTCTCTGCAAAACTTCGCAAAGATGGAAACAATTTGATGGTGGATACAGGTGCATTTGTTGTCAAAGTTCCTGAAGCAAAAGCCGGTACATTCATGCATCTTGTGGACAAAGAAGTTATATTTGGTATTCGTCCAGAAGACGTTCACAATCCACTGTTTGTACCACCAGATGTTTCAGCAGCAGAGATTCCAGCAAAGGTTGATTTCACTGAGTTAATGGGTAACGAGATTTATTTGTACCTGATTGCCGGTGAGCATAATTTTGTTGGCCGTGTAGATCCTCGTACCCGCTTCCATATGGGTGATGAGGTTAAACTGGCGATCAATATGGATAACTTCCACATCTTTGATCCGTCTGCTGATCGAGAAAATCCTCCAGCCGTACGCTAAAAACAATTCAATCAAGATCAGACAGCGTGGGAATCAACCCCACGCTGTTCTTTTTTGTAACGATAAATTAAATAACCAGCCAGTAATAAGAGTATCAGGCCTGCGCCATCAAAAAAAATGAATCGTTTGATGGAACTCGCCAGGTATGGAAAATCCTGAACTGAAAATCGGTAGAGCAGGGCGGTTTCGCCGATCACACCTATAACCTGCATGATTATTGCCTGAATCAATGAAACTTTATTTTTGATCGGATTCCATAATGCAAAGGCATAAGGCACATTCCACATTATAAATAATAATCCAACCCCGGCAACGGAGATTTCTCCTGGAATACCAGATAACTCATAGGCAGCAGTGTATTTTTCTGGATTGAAATAAAAATCAATGCCTGCCTGAATATTGATCATAAAAACAATGCCAATCAGAACGCTGGCAAATATCCGTAATTTATTTTGAAGAAACATATTCTGATTATTTCAGATATTTTTCAAACCATCCCGCAATTTCATTCAAGCGGACAATGCGACGGTCTGTTCTTCCTCCTCTGGATAAGCCATGTGGTTCATCCGGGAAGATCACTAATTTGGTATCGACCCCTAATTTTTTCAGGGCGACAAATGCCTGTTGTCCCTGTTCCAATGGACAACGGAAATCCTGTTCACTGTGGATGATTAAGGTAGGAGTTTTAGCCGCGCCCAAGTGTTTCAGCGGTGAGTTTTCCCAAAGTATTTCAATATTTTCATAAGGTGGTTGATTTCCAAAAATTTCCTGGAAAGCCCAATTGAAATCGCTGGAACCCCACATGCTGATGAAATTACTGACAACTCTTTGGGCAACTCCAGCTTTAAAGCGCTGGGTATGACCAATGATCCAGAGTGTCATGTAACCACCATAGCTTCCTCCTGTCACACCCATTTTGTCAGGATCAATATAGGGTAATTTTTCAACAAAATCAGCCCAACACATCAAATCTTGAAAATCTTTGGTACCCCATTTGCCGCCATGAATGGATTTTGTGTGTTCCTCGCCATATCCGGTTCCACCCCTGGGGTTTGAGAAGTAAACAACATAACCCTTTGCGGCCAGGAAGTAGAACTCGTGCATGAAAAAATTACCATATTGGGTGATTGGACCACCGTGGATTTCCATAATGGAAGGATATTTTTTTGCTGGGTCAAACCCTGGGGGTTTAAGAATCCAACCTTGCAGATCATTATCATCACTGCCTTTGAACCAGACTTCTTCCAACTGACCCAAATCCAATTTATTAAACCAATCTTCATTGAATTTACTTAATTGCTTCAAGTCCGCGGTATGATCCATGGAACGAATGAAAATCTGGGGAAGTGCATTGGATTGTCCCAGCAGAAACATCAGTTTTGTTTGAGATTTATCAAACATTGGCTTTCCAACGACACCGAGGACATCGATGACGGGTAATAATTCATTCGTTTCGATGTTTATTTTCATCAACAAGGTGTTTCCATGTTTTGCGATCTGGAAATAGATCCATTTTACATCCGTTGACCAGAAAGGAGAAACTGCTGGAGCGGGGGCATTATCATTGAGGGTACTTCCATTCACATGAAGATCATATTTCTCCGTTAGATTTTTGGCTGATTGACTTCCATCAGAGGGAACAATCCAGAGATTGTGATTTCTCCAGCCCTCACCTTCACCAATTTGAGCAATATAACTGATCCATTTCCCATCGGGTGAGAATGTGCCATTATCTTTGGGACCAATAGGGGTTTCAAGTTTGCGTAGATCACCTGTTGCGGGATTCATAACAAATAAGTCGATGCGATCTGGTTGCAAATCAGGGTCTGGCGTCTGGTTTGAAAAATAACCCAGTTCTTTGCTATCAGGTGACCAGAAAGGCGAATAATCATCAAAAACGGGATGACTGGTTAGTTGTTTCGCTTTACCGGTTTTTGGACTGATTTCCCATAAATGTCGACGATCTTCAGGATACCATCCATATCCATCTAATCGATAGAAAACGCGGGTTATCTGCCTTGATACAATTCCCAGCTTATTTTTTGCTTCATCTTTCTCTCTCTCGAGGGTGTCCGGATTCTTCTTGCGGAACTCAGAGATAATTTTTTTGCCATCAGGAGACCATGAAAAGCTCAGGAATTCACCATCCAGATTCGTTAATTTCTGAGCTTCACCACCATTAATGGAAATCAGATAAATTTGAGCTTGCTTTTCATTATCGCGGTTTGATAAAAAAGCTATGGTTTTTCCATCTGGAGACCATTTGGGACTGGAGTCATTCTGGTCGCCCGTAGTAAAAACCAATTCTTTCCCTGATTCAATTTCATGTAAATATAAATTGGAAAATTTTTTCTGATCTTTTTCCCTGACTCGACTCACCGCGCTTATTACATGTTTTCCATTCGGTGAGATGCAAGCATCCTGTATCAATTGCATGCGATATAAATCTGTTTCCTGAACTATGTTTTTGCTCATATTTTTTCCTTTAGTAAAAATGCTTATCTTGATCATGACCAACAAGATAAGCATCTTAAATTTACCAATTTTTTGAGACCTATTTTGCTTTGCCTTGATTTGCTACTGCATCCATCGCTTTTTTGATGGCTTCTGGATCTCCCAAATAGTAATGTTGAATTGGTTTTAGATTTTCATCTAATTCATACACCAGGGGAACTCCAGTGGGGATATTCAAGGAAATAATGTCTTCTTCTGATACATTATCCAGGTGTTTTACCAGTGCACGTAAACTATTTCCATGAGCAACAATTACAACCTTTTTGCCTTCTTTTACCAACGGTGCAATTTCATCATTCCACAATGGCAAAAAGCGAGCAACAGTATCCTTTAAGCATTCCGTGACAGGTAATTCATTGGTTGTTAAATTTGCATAACGAGGATCATGACCGGGGAAACGGGAATCACTAATCTCAAGGGCTGGAGGTTGTGTGTCATAACTCCTGCGCCAAATTTTTACCTGATCATCCCCATATTTCGCAGCAGTTTCTGCTTTGTTTAGACCCTGTAAAGCACCATAATGACGTTCATTTAAGCGCCAATTTCTGATGACCGGGATCCACATCAGATCCATTTCATCCATTACGATCCATAATGTTCGGATGGCACGTTTCAATACAGAAGTATAGGCAACATCAAAGGTAAATCCCTCTGCCTTTAATAACTTTCCACCGTTTTTGGCTTCTTCAATTCCTTTTTCAGTCAGGTCAACATCCGTCCACCCAGTAAAAAGATTTAATTTATTCCACTCACTTTCACCATGGCGAATTAATACAAGTTTATACATTTTTTTACCTCTCATCATTTTGGAAATTAAACCACTTTGGTTTTTATTAATCAAATTTTCTTGAATTTCTTTTTATTGCCATAAATGGCGAAAAACAGTGCTACTGCAACTGTAATTATACCCATAAAAATGAAGGCATCCTGCCATAAACGCATGGGGAACAGGCGAATTAACGTGTCGGAAAAATAAAACAACCAGGTGTCACCCACAAAAAATACCTTATGAAATGCCGTGAATAAGGCATCAAAACTGATCACAACAGCTGCCAAGATTGCACCAATCAGACCCAGCGTGAAACAGCCTCCTTTACTGGCAGCATCCCAGACCCAGTGGAGCTGATTTTTTATTTTTGCCCAGATAATGATGACAATATAAACAATCAGGAAGAGATAAAACAGGCGTAGTGTTTGCTGGAGAAGGATCTTAACATCGACCATGTGGCTTACTTCACGTTCGTTGTATATGGAATTACCATCCTCAAATCGAAGATTCTCAAGAAATGCTGGATCTTCATCATTAAATAGATATTGGATGGAAAGAGATCCCCATTTAAGACGCTCTTCTTTCGAAAAACCGTAAGGATCTGATGGAAAACCTGGCATGTTGTATTCAACGACCAAAAATAATGGGGTAAAAAGAACCCGAATAGAAAACATGATCAGGACAAAAGGAAAAGTAATTGTGATGAACAGGGATAATAATTTTGTTATTACTTTCATTGTAATGTCTCCACTTCTCCATGCAGAAAGAAATCAATGATCATTGCATTGGTCAGCCACTCAATGGGTGCTTTGTCATCTGTAAAGACAATCGATTGGTTTGGGGGCTCATGCAGGTTTTCCACCGTAATTTTGAGTGTTTCTAACAACAAAGGATGTGTTTTTTGTGTATTCAATTGTTGAAAATTCACTTCAAGGTTGGATGTTTCGGTAGGTGTTTTCGTGGCAAATAAAATTGAATTGAAAGAATCTGGCAAATCCATGACATGGATGGTAGGAAAGACATCCAGAATCGTTGAACCGAGGGCGTCAATTAATCGGCGATCGTTCAGCCCTCTTCCAATGTTAATAACCATCACCCCATCTGGTTCCAGATGATCATAAACTTCGCTGAAAAACTCTCTGGTTGTGAAATGCCAGGGGATATAAGGGGGACGATAAGCATCTACACTGATGATGTCATACGTATTTTTACTGGTGCTTAATCCCCAGCGACCATCCTGAACGTATATCGATAAATTTGGAATATCCATTCCAAAAAATTCATTTCCAACCTCAACGATTTTTGGATCGATTTCATAACCATCAATCAAAATTCCAGGATAAACTTCGGCTGCCTGTCTGGCGGTTGTTCCTGCTGCCAACCCAACAATCGCGATTGAATCAATTTCCTCAATTTCAATGGGAGGATTGTTGAAAAATGGAGCAGCCAGAACCTGTTCCCAGGGTCCATAATAATTTAGTTGGTCGGGATGGTAAATGGAATGGACACCCTGTCCTTCATTTAATCTCAATAAATGAAATCCATTCACTTCTATAACTTGAATGTAATTGTAGGAAGATTCGGTCTCGAAAATCATACCCTCTGTTTTTTTATCGCTCCCAGGAGCACCATATAATCCCAGTATGAGTACGATGATGGGCATCCAGATTAGCGAAAACGCTTTTTTCCAGTTAACCACAAAAATTAACGAAACCAGCGCAAACACAAGAAGGATAGAACCAATTACGAGAAAAGTTCGATAGGTACCAATTAATGGAATTAATAAGATGTCAGGGATAAAAGTGCCAACAAATGATCCTAAGGTAGAGACGGCATAAATTTTTCCTGATACCGTGCCGGCCTGCCTTGAATCCTGGATTGCTAATCGAATAGCGAATGGGGATGCCGTACCTAACAAGGTAATGGGTATGATAAATAGGACCATCACCACGATAAAGGACCCGATAAGATTCCCAATCCATAACTGGTCAAATGCGTTGGCAGCAAATTGTAATATCGGCCTGGCTGCAAATGGAACCAGACAGATAGAAAAAGCACCCCATGCTAAAATGGAGAAGAAAGTCTCGTATTTGGGAGAGCGATCCGCCCATTTTCCACCTACAAAATAACCAACGGTAAGATAAATTAAGATCAGACCAATGATGGAAGCCCAGATAAGATTGCTGGTTCCAAAATAATTACCGAGCAATCGTCCGGTAGCCATTTCTGCTGCAAGTGTGACCATCCCTGAGAAAAACACAGCTACGTAAAGAATTTTTCGCATCTCAAAATTATACCGTAAGCAAATGATTTAGGTATTTAGAATTCATTTGCGTATAATATAGATGGAGGGCTTATGAAACTGGTAACGGTAGCAGAAATGCGATCAATTGAAGACGAAGCAAATCAAAAAGGGGTTTCATACGATGAGATGATGGAACGAGCCGGCAAAGGTGTTGCCGATTTCGTTCAAGTATATTATGGCTCAACCCAAAATCCAGTCGTCACTGCACTGGTTGGCTCAGGAAATAATGGCGGTGATGCTTTGGTTGCTTTGGCATATTTAGCAAAACAAGGCTGGGAAGTAAGAGCATTTTTATCAAAGGAAAGAGATGACCCCTTAATAAAAAGAGTTGAAGAGGCTGGTGGAAAAATTGTCGATATCACAACAAAAAAATCAAATGACACCCTCAAAAAATGGCTAATGGAGAGTCAGGTTGTGATCGATGGTCTCTTAGGAACAGGTTTTCAACTTCCACTGCGTGAACCTTATCAATCTATCATGCATTTGGTTAACCAAAACAGCGATAATTTTAAAATTGTGGCTGTTGATTGCCCTTCTGGCATGAATTGCGACACTGGGGAAACAGCGGATAAATGCTTGTTTGCTGATCTTACTGTTTGTATGCAAGCGGTGAAGATAGGGATGTTATCTTTTCCAGCTTACCAATATCTGGGTCAACTTGAAATTGTGAATCTGGATCTACCAGATAATCTGGAATCAGAACAAAAGGTAAAAAGAGAAGTTGCCACGGCTGAATGTGTTCGAAAATTATTACCCGCTCGCCCCTTACAGGCGCATAAGGGTACTTTTGGTACCGCCATGATCATAGCTGGGTCGATCAATTACACCGGTGCAGCTTATTTATCAGGCATGGCAGCCTATCGGATTGGGACTGGCCTGGTGAAAATGGCTGTTCCGGGCCCGATTTATTCAGCATTAGCTGGTAATTTTTCTGAGGCAACCTGGTTATTGTTACCACATGATATGGGCGTTATCCAGGCTGATAGTGCTGCGCTTGTCCAAAAGAATCTGGATAAAGTGACAGCGCTTTTATTGGGTCCCGGTTGGGGATTGGAAGATACGACCAAAGAATTCTTAGAGAGATTATTAAAGGGGAAATCAGACAGCCAGAAGAAAAAAAGTGGGATTGGTTTTGTGATGATGGATGCAGAAAAAGAAGCTGGAATAACAAGCCAATTACCTCCCATCGTGGTTGATGCAGATGGGTTGAAATTACTCTCAAAAATTAGCAACTGGCAGAAAATCCTACCTGAAAATTCTGTGCTGACTCCACATCCAGGAGAAATGGCAGTCATGACAGACCTTGATGTAAAGGATATTCAGGCGAATCGTATGATGGTCGCTTTAGAATATTCCCAAAAATGGGGACATGTGGTTGTTCTTAAGGGCGCTTTGACCATTGTTGCTGCACCAGACGGCAGGTTGACAATTATTCCAGTGGCGAATCCTGCTTTAGCCCGTGCGGGTTCAGGGGATGTTTTAGCAGGTCTAATTACTGGACTGCTTGCTCAGGGGAAAAAACCATTTGAAGCAGCCACAGCTGGTGTCTGGATTCATGCCCAGGCTGGTATTGAAGCTGCTGAGCGCATTGGGCATCCTGCATCAGTTATTGCTGGGGATTTATTAGGATCAGTCGCAGCAGTTTTGGCAAGATTGGGATAAGAAAAACGGTTATCCATTTTTCAGGATAACCGTTTTTAATTTCTACAGTAATTTACAGTTCAACTTCTGCAGGTGCGTCGCTTGAGGTTTCTGCAGTGATCTTCTTACTCAGTTTGGTTTTTTGTTCCTCAACCAGTTGAACGCCCTTTTCTTTGGCTTCAACTGCTTTGGATTTCGCTTCTTTAAGAAGTTCTTCTGCCCGTTTGACTGCATCATTCGCAGCAAACTCTGCTTTAGAATAAACATCTTCTGCAGTTTCGCTGGCTTTATCTTTTAATTCAATAGCCCGTTCTTTGATAACGGTGCGTGTTTCTTCACCAGATTGAGGGGCGAGGAGTAATGATGCGACAGCACCAGTAAGACCTCCCACTAAAAATCCGATTAAGAATGCTCCAAATTCATCTCGACTTGACATTTGTTTTCTCCTTTCCTTATATACTTAACTAATTATTTTGATTTTCGTGACTTTCCTGAAGGTTTCAGTATATCAAAGAATCTTTTGAAACCAGCGGAATATTCATTCATCTTGATTACTGGTTCAACAAGATTATTACTTAAGAAAGTTGTTGTTCCACGTAGATGGTTAATCGTTTCATTCGTCGTATCCAGGATTGGTTTAATTTCATTTTTCAATACATTAATCAATACGGCGATCTGGATAATTAAAATGATTAACGCGACACCCAAAAGTAATGATTCAAGTGCCATGATGATGATGAAGATGTCTCTGACTTTTGATGTTGTTTCCAAATCCGCCCTGAACAAACTGACGAGTGAAAATATGATTAAAGCCAGTAGAACCACGACGGCAATTATGATGCCAATCAGTTTTCCTTTATTCGTGGATTCTTTCGCGACGACAGGTGTTGGCACTGATTCGACCGTGTTTGGGGCAAATTCATTATCACTCATACAGTAGATTATACACGAAGCGTGAGAAAGGAGAAAGTATTAGTGAAGGAACTTTTTTGCAAATAAACATTTACTTTGAGTCTAAAAGGTTTGCTGCTTTATTTTCTTCATGTTAAAATAAAACGTTATGCAAATTATTTCCGCTTTATTCCTGGTACTTTCTTTGATGAATGTCTGGTTTTCTCCATTCCCTCAGTTGGATTTGGTCAGAATTCAGACACCAGTGGATGGAGATTATTTACAGGGTAGCGTTCAGATTATTGGCACGGTGACTGGTACTGGATTGCAAACAGCTGAAATCAGTTTTCGCTATCAGGATTCACAATCACAAAGCTGGTTTGTTATCAGCCAAATCAACTCTCCGGTTGTGGACGACATCCTTGCGACCTGGGACACTTCAACGATTGCAGATGGTGTATATCAAATCAGGGTTCTTGCGGTATATGAGAATGGAAGAGAGCAGGAAAAAATTATTAATAATCTGAACGTGAGAAATTACACACCCTTTGATCCGATTCAAACTGAAAACCCAGAGGTTTTATCAACAGACATTCTTCAAAATCAGAACGTAACAATTGAAACTACCCCGACCTTGAGATCTTCCCCTACAGCAATGCCACCTAATGAAATGGTCATCTCTCAATCACAGTTCATCACAACAGCCATTCAAGGGGGGATCCTGGGTGTGTTGTTTTTATTGGTTATCGCTTTATTCATCATCATTCGTAGTAGAAAAATGGGTTAATTATGGTAGATCATAAATTATTTGATTTTTTTCGGAAGAACAAACAACAATTGTCTAAATCTGATGAAGAACAAATGGGTGGCTTCATGATTGTTGGTTTGGGTAATCCGGGTAAGGACTACCAGAAGAATAGACATAATGTAGGTTTTATGGCCATTGATAAAATTGCGCATGAATTTGGTATCGAAAACAAAAAAGTCAAATCTAAGGCCATTATTATGGAAGGAAAAAAAGATAACAAGAAAATTATCCTGGTCAAACCACAGACTTTCATGAACCTCTCCGGATCAGCTGTTGCCAGTCTTGTGAGATTTTTCAAAATTAGTCCAGAAAACCTGATAGTTATCCATGATGATTTAGACCTGCCGCCCCTTTCTATCCGATTACGTCCTGGTGGAGGAGCTGGAGGGCAAAAAGGGGTCGCTTCGATCATCCAAAATCTGGGTACGCAACAGTTTAACCGCGTTAGGATTGGTATTGGGCGTCCCCCTGGCAGAATGGATGCAGCGGATTATGTGCTTCAAAATTTTCCAAAACAAGAAGAAAAAGAGTTGCCATTTTTATTCGACACCATAACCAAAGCTGTAGAAAGTATTTTGGAATCTGGAATCGAAATCGCTATGAATAAATTTAATGGTGAAAACAATATCGATAGGTGATTGATGTTAGACCCCATTAAGCAACATCCTCATTTTAAAGAATTGGTTGATCTGATCGAACATGAATTGAACCTGCCAGCTTTGGGATTGATTCGTTCCGTTCGATTACCTATATTAGCTTCTTTAAAAACCTCCATTGATAGACCGGTTCTCGTTATTGTTGAGCGCATGGATCAGGCGATTGCTTTTGCAGATGAACTCGGGTTCTGGATGAACGCTGATGACATCATCTTATTCCCGGAACCATCTCCTACATTTTATGAAAAGGCAGCCTGGGGATCACTAACCCGGCGAGATCGATTACAAACCTTAACCTATCTGGCAAATTATCACTTACCTGGATCCAAATCTATCGTAAACCCAAAAGTTATTATTACAACGGTGCGTGGCTTGTTGACACGTACAATTCCACGCCGAGATTTTCTTAAATCTATTCGAACAATCAAAGTAGGTCAATTAATCAAACAGGATGAATTGGTCAGAGAGTGGGTTGGTAATGGTTATCAATCCAGTGAGATCGTCATTGAGCCTGGCTTTTTCTCGAGACGGGGTGGATTATTGGACATCTGGTCAGTTTCTGATCAATACCCGGTCAGATTGGATTTTTTTGGGAATGAGATCGAGTCAATTCGCCAATTTGATCCTGCCACCCAGCGCACTTTGCGAATGATTAATGAATTTACCATTTCACCAGCCAGCGAGGTGCTTTTATCAAAAGCAGAACAATTGGGGTTTGACACACAAAACTTAAATGAATTTTCTTTGCCCTTGTTATATCCTTTCGCTGCTTCTTTATTGGATTACTTACCAAAGAAATCACTGGTTGTCTTTGATGATAGAGAATTAATTGGCACGATTGCCAATGAAATTGAAGAGCAAGCCGTGCGCTTTCGGATGGACTCGATTAAAGAGGATATTATTACGAATGATTTTCCACTTCCATACCTATCCTGGTCAGAAATGGAAGATATTTTAACAATACAAAAATGGGTTGATTTTGGTTTTGCATTGACCGAAGAAGTTCCATTGTTTGAAAATGTGTTTATACCCGGGGAAAGATTTGGTGGCAGAATAAAGACTTTTCTGGAATATCTCGATCAGAAATGTTCTTCCGGCATTCAAACCATGATCGTTTCGAGGCAACTGAATAGAATTAAGAGTTTATGGAGCGAACAGCACTGCCAGGGTAAAAAACCAATATTTTTGGAAGGTAGTCTCTCAGAAGGTTGGATTCTAAATGATCTTGATGGGAAAGAAAAATATTTGCTCATCACGGATAGCGAAATATTTGGATGGGATCGACCCCAACCCAGGAAGAGACCAAGACCCATTGTTCATTCACCGGAGACCGATTATTCGGATTTGCAAATTGGCGATTGGGTTGTGCATGTAGACTTTGGCATTGGAAAATTTGTTGGGCTCGTTCAACGCTTTCTGGAAGGAATGCAGCGCGAGTTTCTGTGTGTGGAATATGCTGGTGGAGATCAACTTTTTGTTCCAATTCACCAGGCAGATCGCTTGGGTAGATATATTGGACCTGATGGTTCTGCTCCCTCTCCCACGAGATTGGGTACGCAGGAATGGGTAACCACCAAATCCCGTGTAAGAGAAGCTGTTCAGGAGATCGCCGGAGAACTTCTGGAATTATATGCTCTCCGTAGAGTAGCTGTTGGGACAAAATTTAGCAGTGATACTGTCTGGCAACAGGAATTAGAAGCTTCGTTTCCATATATTGAGAC
Source organism: Anaerolineaceae bacterium (assembly GCA_019429225.1). GTDB lineage: Bacteria > Chloroflexota > Anaerolineae > Anaerolineales > Anaerolineaceae > UBA6170. Next base: position 52,085 of record JAHYJK010000003.1, on the reverse strand, counting down.
GGATGACCAAAAGAAAGCCATCATTGAAGTCAAGCAGGATATGGAATCTGAACGACCAATGGATCGCCTGCTATGTGGCGATGTTGGTTATGGGAAGACTGAAGTTGCATTAAGGGCTGCGTTTAAAGCCGTGATGGACGGCAAACAGGTTGCTATTCTGGTTCCGACAACCGTGTTGGCACAACAGCATTATGATACATTCAGAGAGCGATTAGCTCCATTTCCTGTGAATGTCGAAATGTTATCCCGCTTTCGTTCTCACAAAGAACAGGATGAAATCGTCCTAAAGATGGCATTTGGTGAAATTGATATCGTGATTGGGACGCATCGTCTTTTATCGAAGGATATTGCATTTAAAGACATCGGATTGGTGATTATCGATGAAGAACAACGTTTTGGGGTCTCGCACAAGGAATTCTTCAAACGGTTACGAACTGAATTGGATGTTCTTACCTTAACAGCCACTCCCATTCCCAGAACTTTATATATGGCATTAACCGGTGTTCGGGATATATCCAACATTAATACACCACCAGCAGAAAGACAACCAGTTGTTACTCATATTGGACCATACTCACAATCCATGGTCCGGCAGGCAATTTTGAGAGAGCTGGAACGAGGTGGTCAGATATTCTTTGTGCACAACCGAGTTCAAACGATCAACGCCATGAAATCACATCTTAATAATCTGGTTCCTGAAGCCAGGGTTGGTATTGCGCATGGCCAGATGAATGAAGGCGAATTGTCCCGGGTAATGCAATCATTTACAAATGGCGATATCGATGTTCTGTTGTGTACGTCGATTATTGAATCAGGGCTCGATATTCCGAATGCAAATACACTGATCGTGGACAGGGGTGATACATTTGGTTTGGCTCAACTATATCAATTAAGGGGGCGGGTTGGACGTGGAGCACAGCGCGCGTATGCATACTTCTTCCGTCATAGAAAAAAGCAACCCACCCTTGATGGTCAGGAAAGATTGGAAACAATTGCTGAATATACCCAGTTAGGATCTGGATATTCAATTGCGATGAGAGATCTGGAGATGCGTGGGGCGGGTGAATTGTTAGGCACCAGACAACATGGGGCTATTGCTTCGGTTGGTTTCCATCTTTATACAAGATTGCTGGCTCAAGCAGTCAAGAGAATAAAAACAGTTGACAGTGAGATTCCTGATTCTGATCTACAACAAATCAAACAAATCCGGATGCCCGTGGCCGTTGATCTGCCAATGACGATAGGCTTGCCGATTGACTACATAACTGACCAACGGATGCGATTAAGTTTGTATCGTCGCATTGCAGAGATTGAAACATTGGAAGCATTAGATGCACTGAATAACGAGTTCGAAGACCGATTTGGTGCTATGCCTGAAGAAGTAAAGAATTTAATATTCCAGATCAAAGTAAAAATATTGTCCGAAAAAGCAGGATTGGCTTCCGTCGGGATGGAATTGGATCAGATCGTGCTTCGGTTTGTGCCACAGAATGAGAAATTAGTATTAAAGGAATTGCTTTTGCCAGGGAATTTTGTTCGTAGTGGAAAGAACAGCTATTGGTTTGCATATCGGAAATATGGTGATAACTGGCAGGACTTTCTGCTGGAAATATTGTCCGAATTGAGCGAATTCTCCCCGGTATTGACATCAGATCGTTAATGTTCTACACCATCTGTACCACGAGAAAAAATGGTTTATAATAGAAATAGACAAAATGTTCTATTAATGAGGATCGAATGGATTTTGAATTAAAAGCACCATTTAAACCGATGGGCGATCAACCCGAGGCGATTGAAGCACTGGTAAGCGGTGTTCAAAAAGGTTATCGCCATCAGGTTCTTTTAGGCGCAACAGCCACCGGTAAAACCTTCGCTATGGCCAATATTATTCAGCGATTACAGATGCCAGCCTTGATCATGGCTCATAATAAAACGTTAGCAGCCCAATTATATGCAGAATTCAAAGAGTTTTTTCCTAATAATGCGGTTGAATATTTTGTTTCATATTACGATTATTACCAACCTGAAGCTTATGTTCCCAGAACAGATTTGTATATTGAAAAAGAGACAGACGTAAATGAGGAAATTGACCGGTTAAGATTGGCAGCTACGACTGCGTTGATGTCTCGTAAAGATGTCATCATCGTTGCATCTGTTTCCTGTATATACGGTTTGGGAAATCCGGAAGCATATGGAAAAAGCGTTATTGAAATTAACCTGGGCGGATTATATCGAAGAAACGCACTTTTAAGACACCTGATCGAAGGTCAATATTCCAGAAATGACCTGGATTTACATTCTGGTGTATTTCGAGTCAGGGGAGACACGATCGAAATATTTCCTGCGTATGAAGATAAGTATGCATACCGGGTGTCTTTTTTTGGGGATGAAGTGGAACGAATCAGCCGTGTTGATCCATTGACAGGAGAAATCGTACAGGAACCGGAATCCATAAAAATTTTTCCGGCAAAACACTACATAACCGATGAACAGAGGATGAAAAAATCTATCCAGGAAATTGAAGATGAAATGGAAGAGCGGATTGCATATTTCAAAAAAATTGAAATGCATCTGGAAGCGCAACGTATTGAACAACGAACCCGATATGATCTCGAGATGCTTCGAGAAGCCGGGTATTGTTCTGGTGTTGAAAATTATTCCCGACATCTTGATCAGAGGTCAAAAGGTTCTGCACCCTGGACATTAATTGATTACCTTCCCAGTGAATATCTATTATTTCTGGATGAATCTCATATGACTGTACCGCAAATCAGAGGAATGTATCGGGGAGATCAATCCAGGAAACAAACATTAGTCGATTTCGGATTCCGATTACCCTCTGCCATGGATAATCGTCCATTGAAATTTGAAGAATTTGAAGAGCATATGGGATACACCATCTATACTTCTGCCACGCCGGCCAGTTATGAAATGGAACATGCGCAACAAATTACGGAACAAATCATCAGACCGACCGGATTGATTGACCCGGAGATTGAAGTTCGTCCAACCAAAGGTCAAATTGATGATCTGTTAGTTGAAATAAGAAAACGAATTGAGGTCGGTCAACGCGTACTGGTAACTACGTTGACTAAGCGCATGTCTGAAGATCTGGCTGATTATTTATTGGAGATTGGGATAAAAGTGCATTATTTGCATTCTGAAGTTGAGACCCTCGATCGGGTAGGGATTTTGAGAGACTTGCGGAAGGGTATCTTCGATGTTTTGGTAGGGATCAATCTTTTACGTGAGGGGTTGGATTTGCCGGAAGTTTCTCTGGTTGCGATTCTGGATGCGGATAAAGAAGGGTTTTTACGCTCGGCAACAGCTCTGATCCAAACGGTTGGTCGTGCAGCCAGGCATGTGAATGGAAAAGTGATCATGTACGCCGATCGCATCACAGATTCGATGGACAAAGCGATTAAGGAAACAAACCGACGGCGCGAGAAACAACATAACTACAATGTGGAACATGGTATTGAACCGGTCAGTATTATGAAGGCTATTCATGACCTGACAGAACGGGTAGCTCCGTCGATGATGATGGCTGAATCACGAGCGGAATACAAAGCTGGGGAACGTGATCGCAAAATGAACGTGAAAGAGCTCGAACGCACGATTTCACATTTAGAACAACAAATGCGAGACGCTGCCAAAAATTTGGAATTTGAAAAAGCAGCTGCCATCCGGGATCAAATCTATGAATTACGCAATATTTGGGCGGAAGAAGCCAACATTCCTCCCTGGAGAAAAGCAGCCATTCTTTCTGGAGAAAAACATATCTAATCAGGTGGTTACAGGGTAGAAACTACCTGGAATTTTCTGAATTTTCCTTGCGCAGGAGACCAATCTTTTTTGATATTGGTTACAAATGCTGAACTGGGACCTCGTTGAAGGCGTGTCAGCCAGATTTCCAAATCTTCTTTCAAACCCTCAGCATAAGCTTCTACGTCACCATCAAATGTATTTCTTACCCATCCGGTTAAACCTAATTTCTGGGCTTGTTCTTTCGTGAAAAATCGAAATCCTACCCCCTGCACCCGACCTTCGATTAACACATGAATTCCAACATTTTCAGACATTATCTGGTGATTCATCGACCTGAGAATATAGGATTAATACTCCTCATCTTCGTCGTCGTCATCTTCATCAAATTCATCACCGATTCTGGCATCCAAATTTTCTTCCAATTCATCAATCCAGGATTTACCATAATCATCTATATCGAACTCTTCGTCTTCAAGATTAATCTCACGGAAAGTATCTTCAACAGGTTCTTTAAGACCCATAAAGTCAAAACCCAAGGACATATCATTGGTGAGATTTAGAGTTTCAATTGCCTCATTCATGAAATCTTCTTCTTCATCAGTCGATGCATCTTCCAAGAGTTTTTCGAAGACTTCAAATACTCCTTCGCCTCCAATTTTTGATAAAGCTGATACTACCTGAACCCATAAATCTTCATCCTGTTCCAGTTCTAAAGCCATTCTTAAAAGTAGCTTGCGTGCAGATGTTAGTTCTAATTCACCTGCTGCAAAAACGGCTTCGCGTTGAATCTTAAGATCAGGGTGGGCTAACATGGGCAAAACCAGCGAACCATAGTTTTCATCAGCCGATCTTCCCATAGCTTCCAATGAACTGGATATCCAATTGTAGTCACCAGAGTTGTAAGCGTTGTGTATAAATTCTTTAACCGCAGAGTTGCTGGAGTACCCAAAAGATTCCAATGCCTTCTGGCGGACTAATTCGTGTTCATTTGAACGCAATACTTTAATCAATGCTTCATCAATCAAACGCATATATCTGGTGTCGATCATCTCAATTTCTGAAAGATACATGTATTTGCCCAAAGTACTGGCTGCCTGGGTTCGGACGCCAATGTCAGGATCATTGTGCATCAAATCTATGAATTTTTGGATCAAATGAGCGTTTTCATAATCCCAAAATAAGCGTAATCCACTGATTCGAACGGCTGAATTTCCATCTTCCAGTGCTAATTCGGCGATGTCTTCAAAATTCGAGGTAATCTCTGTTTCATGAATGATTTCAATGTTTTCCATTAAAACTGCTTTACGAGCAGGTGAAATCTGTCCCCATGATCTTTTTAAAATCTCCAGGTTAGCTGGCAGGATGTCGGATAAACTCATCATATAAGCAACCGGGAATTGGGCATTGTCATCCAATAAGGAATCGATAACTTGATTAAAGTTGATGTTTTTCGTTGTCATATTCCATTTATCCTAAGGCATTACTATCGGATTGATAATATCCATGGTTGTTATGATGACCATCAAAGCAATCAAGGCTGCAAAACCAACCATATTAACGATATTTTCTACTTTGGCTGGCACCTTCTTTCGTAAGAAAATTTCCGGCAATAACAAAATTAATCTTCCGCCATCCAAAGCCGGGATGGGGAGTAAATTTGTGAAACCCAAGGCCACGGAAATGATCGCTAATATCAGTAAAGTATTCAGCCGATCTTCTGGATTAGCCGATTCAGCATTCGTTTCATCTCGTTCTCTTGCTTGTGAGTAGATGCTATAAATTCCAACCGGGCCTACAGGCCTGGCTTCTTCGGCAGAAATTGTTCCTCTGATCAACTGGCCTGGGAGTGCCAATAATTGAATGGCGTAACCGCCTGTTGCCCGAAAGGCATAAGGTAATGCTTCTACAACGCTCGCATCCTTATAAGGATTCACCAGGGTTACTCCTAAATATCCTTCACCAGGTGGGGGATCTACACGAGGAATAGCAGTAACGATATGTTCCTCTCCCTCTGGGGTGAGAAGCTTTATCGTGATCGGTTTTCCACGGTTCAACTCAACCTGTTCAGAAAGTTGCTGTGTACTGGTTATGGCAACCCCATTAACCTCTACGATCAGTTCGCCAGCTGAAATCCCAGAAATTTCCGCTGGAGAGCCTTCATTGACACCATATATTTGTACTGATTTCAAATCGGGAATTCCGACCTGCATAAAAATAATTGCGAAGAGCACCACACCAAGAACTAAATTGAATAACGGTCCACCAATAAGCGTCATGAAACGTGCAAGAATGGAAGAATCCCCGAAGCCGCCTTTTACTTCTGGATCGTTTTCACCACTCAGCCTCACAAACGCACCAAATGGAATCCAGTTCAAGGTTATTTCGGTTTCCCGGAATTGACCGATTTTTAACAATCGGGGAGGAAAACCAAATCCAAATTCCTCAACATTAATTTTGAATAACTTTGCAAATATAAAATGTCCAAACTCGTGAATGAAGAGTAAGACACCAAAAATCAAAATAAACTCAATAATCATCATTTAATCACCTGTAATCTAGCAAATATGAAATCTACACCCAATTATAATTGGTTTTTAACAGGTATCAATTTGAGCGTAGAACTCTAAGGAAATGTTAATTTTCAACCAATCTGGTTTTTCCCCCAACCGCAGCAGTAAATATCTGCTTGATCCCGCTCATGGAAGCTAATCTTTGATTGATATTCTCTGAATATTCCTTTGTTGTAATCACATGAACATTTGGGCCAGCATCCATAGTGTAACACACCGGTATCCCGCTAGCACGCCATTTCTGGACGTTTTTCATGATACTAATGGAGGTATTCTCCCAGTACATTAAAGCCGGACTGGAGGTCATCATCACGGCATGCATCATATTGCTATCCAATTCGACCATTTCAGCCATTGCTTGAAAATCACGATTTATAATTGCCTTTCGAACAATATCCAGACGACGATTAGCGTCTTCCACACGAGCACTTTGCAAGGGACTGGTGTTGGCTAACTCGTGCCCTGCGGTTGACCCGACTTTTTTATGCTCATGGGAAACAACAGCTACTAAATCGACCAGATCCCAATAGGTAGATGGAGCAATGCTGACTGCAAATGAGTCAGAGTCCGTCTCGCCAGGAAACCATTCCACAAATCCATCTGGAATAGATCTGCTGGCTGAGCCAGAGCCACGCCTTGCCAGACAGGTTAATTCTTTTTCAGATATGTTGAGCCCAATAGCATTACTGGCTGCGAGACTTAAGGCAGCAAAGGCAGATGCTGAAGAGGCAATCCCTGTCCCGACCGGGAAATTATTTTCGCTATTCACTTGTGCGAAGATTTGTTTTCCAGCTATTTCACGAACGATATTCAGGAATGAAACCACCCTGCTTAATCCCGAACCAGTCGTCTCGATCCCATTGATAAAAAGGATATCGGCGGTCAGTTCTGAGTCAAATGAAACTTGTGTTTTGGTGAACAGACGATCGAGATTGAATGAAATGGATCCATTCACCGGGATACGTAAGATTTGATTTTTGTTTCCCCAGTATTTGATCAATGCGATGTTGGGGTGTGCAATAGCGGTGGAGGTAAAAATTTTCACTGATGTTTGTCCTTTTTTTTGTTTGATTTAAGTTTATCACGATGAAAAAAAAGAATGATTGAAAAATCAATATGATCTAATTTTATAATTTTGGTAAAATTTATAAACATTATATAAATTTTTTATTTTCTTCCAAATTAGATATAAAAATTTATCTTGTGGCTTTTCTATTGGGGGTGATGAAGAACCTGCTGAGGTGCCTACACAGGAAGTGCATCAGGTTGCTACTCCTGAAATATCATCTCAGTCTGGCATGGTTAATTCGCTCGAAGGAGTCAAGAATGCGACGGTACAAATAGAAGCTCAGGGGAGTTTTGTAGACCCACAATTAGGCACGGTATATAATTCTGCTGGAAGGGGAACTGGTTTTATTATAGACCCCAGCGGTATTGCTGTTACCAATAACCATGTTGTTACCGGTGCAGCTCTCCTGAAAGTGTGGGTTGCAGGTGAATCTCAACCCAGAAATGCCAGGGTGTTAGGTGTATCTGAATGTTGGGATCTGGCAGTAATTGATATCGATGGAGAAGGTTATCCCTATCTTGGATATTATGAAGGCGGTATCAGTCCAGGTATGGAAGTATATGCAGCTGGTTTTCCGCTTGGTGATCCAGAATATACCTTAACCAAAGGTATTGTCTCGAAAGCACAGGCTAATGGAGAATCTTCCTGGGCTTCGATCGATGCAGTGATTGAACATGATGCCCGTATCCGTGGTGGCAATTCAGGCGGACCATTGATCACTCCGGATGGCAAGGTGGTGGGTGTGAATTATGCTGGTAATGATGTTTTTGATCAGAACTTTGCGATCAGTGCGCAAAATGCGATCCCTGTGATTGAAAAAATGCGCCTGGGTGAAGATTATGAATCAATTGGTATCAATGGGCAGGCTGTCGTTTCTGAGGATGGAAGCATCAGTGGAGTCTGGGTCTCCTCGGTAAAATCCGGTTCACCTGCCGATAAATCTGGTTTGCAAGGTGGTGATATCTTAACCACGAAGGAAAGGCTGGTTTTAGGTCTGGATGGGACAATGGCGGATTATTGTGATATTCTCAGGTCCCGAAACCCTCATGACACCATCGCCATCGAAGTCCTGCGATTTGATACACAAGAATATTTATCCGGCCAATTGAATGGCAATAAACTTGAAACCCAATTCTCATTCGCACAGGAATTTGAAAATGAGGTGGTGGATCAGGGTGGTTCATATTCTGAATTTGTTACCGTAACCGATGATTATGGTGCTATCCAGGTTTCCATCCCAACGGCATGGGCTGAGGTAAGTGGCGAGCCCTGGTATGATGGTGATGATGTAATTGGGTCCAGTATTGTTGCTGCAGCTAATATTGATGCATTTTATAACACTTACGATGAACCAGGTGTTTTCTTTGGCGTATCGGATGATGTTGCCAGATTAGCTGGCTACATACAGCTATTAGATGTTTATCGAGAGAGCTTTATGGGTGATTGCTCTCTCGATGGTAGATATCCTTACGAGGATAGTGGATTTCTTGGTTCTTATGATGTGTTTACCAACTGTGGAAGTACCGGTAGCATCATAATTGTTCTTGCAGCTCGACCTATCGCCAATGAAACGTCATTTTTGGCCACCGAGATGGTTCAAATACTATCTGATGCAGATCTGGTAGCTTTAGATGAAATTTTACGAACTTTTGATGTGGTCGGGACCTTACCTTAAGCAATTCGCTAAAAAAGTGGAGAATCAGGCTAATACCTGGTTCTCAATTTTTAAGATGAGACAGTGGTTTTTTGTGATTTGACTCTATCGGGTAAAATATCTATCAGGAAATACGAATTTTATTTTCAGTAATTTTTATTGAAAGGAATGAAATGACCAATAAAAAGTATGCTTTTCCTTTACTGATTGCTTTGATTATCCTATCAACCCTTGCATGTAATTTAGGCTTTCAGAACGGTAATATCACCCTGACGATTACCCTGAAAAGAGATAATTTAATGCAAATTATCAATAGCGCACAGGGAATTGCCGGCACTGTGTCTGACTCAGATTTGTTGATAGAGGTTGAAGATATTCAATTTATCGAACCGGACAAAGTCAGGCTAACTGGTTTTTATGGACTGCCGAATGCCACCAGAGTGAGTGGTGAAATTGAATTAACTTTTTCCATCGAAAACGATCAGCCAAAAGTTGAAATTACATGGGTCAATATTCCAGGATTGGATTTAGCCAGTGATTTTGTTAAGAATATCAATGAAAAATTATCCGGATTAATTCGTGATCAAGTAGCCCAATCAGGGGAAAATGCATTGATTAAAGCTATCTATGTCCAAGATGAGGCTGTAAAAATTGACGTTGAAGTACCTGTAAGACGATAAAATTAATCTATTCTCGCAAAGAAAGCCTGCACATTGATGCCACCATTGGAAAACGAAAGCAGGCTTTTTGGTTTTAATTTGGTCTGGTTTGCAAGGTTGACACTATTACATAAAAAAATCACATTCCAACCCTGGAATTTTTGTCTCAACACATTGCCGAATTGAGCATAGAGATTTCGAATATCTTTGTTTGAAGATAAACGCAAACCATATGGAGGATTCGTGACAATCCAACCGGGTTGACTGTTTGGTTTAACATCCGATATGGATTGATGCTTCCACTCAATAAATTGGTTAACACCGGCTTTCTCAGCGTTTTTCCTGGCAATTTCGATTGATCCGATATTTCGATCACTTCCATGAATTTGCGATGTGATTTCAGTGGAATTTTGAACGTATTCCCTTCTCATATTTTGCCAGGTGGATTGATTAAATTCTGGCCAATTTTCAAAAGCAAAATCCCTGTATAATCCGGGTGGATGATTTTTTGCGATGAGCGCAGCTTCAATCGGTATTGTTCCAGACCCACAAAACGGATCTATCAACGGAAATTCAGGAGTCCACTCTGAAGCCAGTAATAAACTGGCGGCTATGTTTTCTCGGAGTGGCGCTTTGGAGACAATTTCACGATATCCACGCATGTATAACGGGTTTCCACTGGAATCAATGCTGATGGTTACCTGATCGTGAAGCAATCTAACGATGATCAGTTGTTGTTTTCCATGCGACTCTTCGGATTCTCCTTTTAACAAAGGAACTTTTTTGGCCAGGTTTGATTCGATCGCTTGATGGATGCGCTGGGTGACAGCGTCACTATGATAAAGCTTCGATTTGTGACAGGTTGTGCGAATTTTAACACTGACATCTTTTTTTAAGAATTGTTTCCAGGGAAGTCGAACCGACTTTGTGAACAGGTCCTGAAAACTGGTCGATTCAAATTCTCCGAATCGAACAAGTATACGGTTTGGCACCTTTAATAATAAATTGAGCCTGTATATCGTTTGCAAATCGCATTCGTAATCCAATTCATCTGAGGGGGAAAATGGTCTCAGCTTAGGAAAATGAATTGCTACTTCTTTTTTCGCAATTTTTTCAATACCGGGGGGAACTACCAGAAAGATTTTATACATTAGTTTTTTTTACCAGGATTTCTTTTTGTCTGTTCTTATTTGAAATTGATTTTTCTACAAAAATTGGTTCTTTTGTGAAAGGATTCATTTCCGTGTAATACATTACACTGGCATATGTCGATGGTGTAGGAGTAAAAATTTGAACTTGTTCGGGATTCACTTTTAGTTTTTCAGAGGTGAAATTCTTGAGTTGCTGCATTTCTCTATCTGAACAACTTGGATAGGCAGCGATGAAATAATAAGTTAAGTATTGATTTTTATTTAATTTTTTATTGAGTTTATCAACTCGATTCTTGAACACCAGGAGTTTCTCTGAGTCAGGTTTCCCCATTAATTTTAGGATTTTATTATCAGTATGTTCAGGGGCAATTTTCAATTGACCGGAAACATGATGGGCCAATATCTCTTCGAGATATTTGTTACCAAATTGCTTATCCTCGATAATGAGGTCATAACGCAACCCGGATGCAACAAAGACTTTGCGAACCTGGGGGTGTTCACGTACAGATTGCAATAAATCGATCTGGGGATGGTGATTGGGCCGCAAAGCGGTGCAGACTTCAGGTGAAATACATCTTCTATCCTGACAGGCTCCACGCGTAGTTTTTTTTCTACACTCAAAACCATACATATTGGCTGTCGGTCCACCCAGGTCCTGAATAATTCCTTTGAATTCTGGTATTTTTGATAATGCTTCTACTTCATTCAGGATGGATTCTTTACTGCGCCATTGGATTGTCCGACCTTCATGCACTGCAATGGCACAAAAATTACATTCACCATAACACCCCCGATGGGTACTGATCGAGAACCGGATCGTCTCCAATGCTTTTACTTTCCCATTCTTCTCATAATAAGGATGTTGAGCTCGCTCATATGGCAAAGCATAGATCCTATCTAATTCTTCCTGTTTTAATGAATAAGCTGGCGGATTTTGAACAAGATAACGGTCACCGTGGGCTTGAATAAGCCCTTTAGCGGTCAACGGATCATTATTTTTGTAAAATATTTCAAAACAGTCAATATAAGCGATTTTATCTGAACTGACTTCTTCATAGGATGCTAGTTGATAATAATCCTGAATTGGATCTTTATTGATATAGCAAAGTCCGCGAATGGATTTCGGATCATTTCCACGAAGGATTGCAGCAGCCAATTCGATAATGGATCGATCTGCCATTCCATAAAGCAGATAATCCGCTTTTGCATCAAAAAGAACAGATCGTCGGATCTTGTTGCTCCAGTAGTCATAATGGGCAATTCTTCGGAGACTAGCTTCCATCCCCCCCAGAACAATTGGTTTGGTCTGTTTGAAGAATTTCCTGATCAAGTTAGTGTATATAATGGTTGCCCGATCCGGTCGCCGATTATTCTGACCACCAGGTGTGTAATCGTCACTTTTTCGTTTCTTCAACGATGCTGTGTAATTAGACACCATGGAATCGATACTCCCAGCAGAAACACCCCAAAAAAGACCTGGTTCACCAAGTCGGGTTATGTCATCACCACTGGAAATGTCTGGTTGGGCGATGATACCTACTTTATATCCAGCATCCATCAGGATATGTCCAATAACAGCAATACCCATATAGGGACTATCAATGTAACTATCTCCCGACACAAGGATGATATCGAAATGGTGCCAACCTAGTTTTTGAGCTTCTTCTCTGGTTGTTGGTATAAACATAAGATAGTAATTTTATCAGTGTTTAGATCAATCTCCGAAGCAAGTTCCAACATCTCGCGCTGCTTGAAGCCATTCGTGGTCAAGTGGTATCGTCTTGTGTTTTCCAGCGACATCGATTAAAGGAACAGGCTCAATCTGGTAATTATTTATTCCTAATAAAATCCCAAATTGCCCCTGGTGTATCATTCTCACACAGGTGGTGCCTAATTGTGCGGCACGCATACGATCTACGGATGATGGAACGCCGCCCCTTAAGAGAAAGCCCAGGATCGTTATTCTTGTTTCGAGACCTGTTTTTTGATGGAGGAAATGTGAAAGAAGATTGGTATTGTCAGCATAATCATTTTCAATTGCATCTAATCTATCTTCAATTTCTTTTCTTTCCTCACCATTTCTGAGCCGGATGTTGAATTCTCGATTTCTTTTGAAAAACTCTACACTTTCCTGGGTCAATGCTCCATCGGATACGGCGATGATGCTGAAGCGTTTACCAGCTTTATTTCTTTCAAGGATTGCCTGAGAAATTTTATTGAGGTTATAAGGAATTTCTGGGATTAGAATTACATCCGCTCCACCTGCCGTTCCTGCTCCCAATGTTAACCAACCCGTTTGTTTCCCTAAAATTTCAACGACGATGATACGATGGTGGCTATGAGCTGTACTGTGAAGTCGATCAATTGCTTCTGTGGCAACGGATAAGGCTGTGTCAAAACCAATTGCATAATCAGAACCGAAGACATCATTATCAATCGATTTGGGAATCCCAATGACATTCAATCCTCTCTGAGATAATGCCAGTGTTCCAACCTGCATTTCTGCTCCACCTAAACAAACAAGGGCATCTAATTTGTGGTGTTTATAGGATGATATTGCTTTGTCGAGTGATTCAGTGTTCTCAAATGATTGGTTTGGTAGTTCCTGGCTGGTGCCAAGGATTGTTCCACCTGTTGTAAGAATCCCAGAAAACTCAGAGCCTTTTAATGAGATATGGTTATTTTGGATCAATCCTTTGAAACCATCCAGAAATCCAACAATTTCCATTTTATAAACACTTTGAGCTGATTTACCAATTGCGCGAATTACTGAATTTAGCCCTGGCACATCATTCCCTGCGGTTAAAATTCCAATTTTCCCTGCCATAACATTCTCCATTTTTGGATGTATAGATTATTATTTCGTGTAGACAACCAAGTGATTCGGTTACTCATTTGATAACTTAACTATATCATTTATCAAATAAAGAATAAGAAGAATAATTTGTTTTCCTTCCATGAATTTATGGATGCTATAATAAAATCGTCGGAAGAAAAGGAGGACGTATGTTTTCCATTTATACCATTTCGAGACAATATGGGAGTGGGGGAAGTAAGCTGGCCATCAAACTCGCGGAAATTAGCGGATATCAGTTAGTTTGGCGGGAGTTAATCAATCAAGCCGCCATTACGATCGGTGCTCCTGACATGGCATTAGCGGTCATTGACGAACTGGGGTTGTTAGGCATTTGCCCGGATGATGAGACCTGCTTAAAATTCAGGGAGGCAATCGGTCAGGTTGTGACAGAAATAGCTGAAAAGGGAAATGTTGTCATTGTTGGAAGAGCCAGTCAATTAATCTTGAAAGGATTTCCTAATTGTTTACATCTTAAGATTATCGCGGGGATGGACACAAGGATTAAAAATATTCAATTATCCAAAAATGTTAATGAAAAAGCTGCCAAAGCACAAATTGAGAAGAGCGATCAAAATCGCCAGAATTTCATTAAAAAGTTTTACCACGAAAATTGGAATGACCCATCTTTGTATGATTTAACAATTAATACAGATCATCTTGATCTGGATTCCATCGCAAATTGGATTATTAAATTATAGGATTCATATGTCAGCTGATGAAGGAAAAAAATTGGTGAGATTTTCTCACGCAGCAGAAGAAATGTTTGCTCGTATTCTTGATTTTTATGGTGTTGTTTGGGAATATGAACCAAAAACATTTGAATTAGAATGGAATGAAAAAGGGAAAGTGAAATTAGCTTTTTCCCCAGATTTTTATTTACCGGATCAAAATCTCTTTATAGAATTAACAACACTCCGGCCACAATTAGCAACCATTAAAAACAAGAAATTAAGATTGATGAACGAGCTCTATCCAGATGTGAAAATTAAATTGATGAAAAGACGCGATATCCGGGATATGTTAATTAAATATGGGCTGTACGATGAAGCTCAGAATTTGCATGGTACGGATGCTCAATGAGGTGGCAAGTGAATAAATTACAAAATAAAACACATGATGCAATCAGTCAAATTTTGTTCACTGAAGATCAAATTAAAAATCGAATATTTGAATTAGCCGAAACGATCAACGAAGATTATAAGGACAAATATCCAATTTTTGTTGGGGTTCTCAAAGGTGTATTCATTTTTATGGCTGATTTATTACGAAAAATAGCTATTGAGTGTGAGGTTGATTTCCTGGCGATCAGTAATTACAGTAATGACGCCAGAAGACGAGGTGTGGTCAGGTTGGTTAAAGATCTGGATATCCCAATTGAAGGCAGACATGTGCTGTTTGTTGAAGACGTTATTGATACTGGGTTAACGTTGAATTACATATTGCGAAATTTGCAGGAACGGTCACCAGCCAGTCTTGAGGTTTGTACGCTATTTGACAAACCTACACGTCGACTAATTGAATTGCCGATTTTATACAAAGGATTTGATCTTCCAGATAAATTTATTGTTGGTTATGGTCTGGATTACAATGAGCGTTATCGGAACATTCCATATGTGGGAATATTAACAACAGAAATTTTTCAACAGTCAGCCAACAACTCGGTTAAATTGAAACAGGGGCTCTAAGTAACCTAATTTTAGCATTCCTTTGCCCTTTTCTAAGTTAACTGCTTTCTCCACTTTCTTAAAAGACTTATGTCCTATTACTTAGAAACTTTTCCTAAATCGTTTGTTTCACCTATTCGGAGAATTTCTCTCACGGTACTACAAACTTATGATTTAGTTTTTAAGGTAAAGGGGCTAATTCAATTTCTCAGAGCTCCCTGCAATTTCATTATAGAGGTTTTGTATAGACAAGTCAATATGCCTTGAAAAATTTTAAGATTCAAATTTTCTGAAATTAATTAGTCGAAGATTATACTGATTTTTTTTTGTTTTTTTCAGCCTGTTGAGCCTGGACTGACCAGGTTTGTGGGTTAGCGAGTCTCAGGTTCTTCTTATCCAGAATAATTTCCAATTCCTCGATGCTTGTTGAACCCAAATCTGAAAATGTATATATATTATTCTCGTTTAATAGAGATTCTATGGCTGGTCCGATACCTTTGATTTCTTTCAAGTTGTCTTTTGCGATTTCTGATTGGATTTGCTCATTTTCAACTTTCACCAACTCTGATGATTTATAGTCCGAGGAAATTTTTATATATTTATTAACAACCGATGATATGCTTTTTTTGTTTTTATTGGCTAATTGGTAAAGAATTAAGTAAATGGTGCTGCTTACCCCAATTAATAAGCCAAGCCACAAAAATAATTTGGAATTTTTTTGGTTATTCATATTTAACCTTTTAAATTAAAACCGTGACTACTAAAGCCACGGTTTCGTCATTTCCTAATATTCGACTACTCTTGGTAAATCTTTCGCTTGCTTTACCCAGTCTTCTACCTGTGATAAAACCGGCAATCTGCGAACCAATTTTTTTTCTTTGTTGACTTCGACTAATTTTTGAAGAAGATTTTCTGGTTTCCGTTGTGCCAGTTCTGGCACGGTGTCTACACCAGCTTCTTCAAGTAAATCGGAATATTCTTCACCAATTCCTTTGACCCGAAACAGGTCAGCGAGATTTACCCACTCCAAAATTAATTTCTCGGATATCTGAGATGCTTCCGATAATTTCTTTCTATCTTTTGATTTTGCTGCAACCTTCAGTAAACCTTCTACTGTTTTGATCCCTTCTTTGCCAAGTAACTCTGCATATTTAGGACCGATACCTTCAATATCTGATATTTTTGCCATTAGTCCTCCCAATCTATTTGTTATATATTGATACATTATATAAAATTATTATATATTAACTACGCAAAAAAGAAACAACAAAATTTCAATGCTATTTCCACTTTTTACTTAAAGAGATAATTCGATGATTGGTAGAAATCAATATCAGAATAATTTCGTAGTAAATCAAAAAAATATGTTTGAGAAGAAATTTTGTCTTTTTGATTGGTGGCATATTCTTTTAGAAAATCAAAAAAAATCTTGTCTCCAAGTTCATCACGAATAGATTGTAGAAATTTTGCACCTTGAAGATAAGTTGCATTTCTGTATGGGACAAAGCCCTGATATTCATAAATAGATTTATTGATGTATCCCCCGGGTTGATAATAATTAACGCGATACTCCCACCACCAGTCAACAAGCTCTGGATAGTATTCTTCGTAGAATAATACTTCACTATAAGTACACAATGCTTCATCGAGCCAGGGCTCAAGCGCCTGGTCATTCGCAATCGATGCATACCACCACTGATGGGCTGTCTCATGTACCGCAATGGCTGTCAGGTAATTTTGTGGCGTGTAATCAAAAAGATTGTAAAAACCACGGCTGAGGAAAAAGAGGCCATCATACTCCATTCCATCCAGAAAATCGGCTTCCACAATTGTCAAATTTTCTCTTGGATAACGAGAAAATAACCTTGAATAGAGTTCTACTGCTTTTGATGCTTCCTGCAGAACATGTAATCCTCCTGGTTGGTGAAAAGGAAATGTATGTGTGGAAATTGTTATTCCATTCAATTCTTTTGTTTCTACAACATAGGATGGGCTTAATGACCAGACAAAATTTCTTACCCTGGACGATGAATAATGATAAAGATTGTCCACCTGTGAAGTTGGTATTATGGATGAAGCTGCTATGGTTGTATTTGTTGGCGAATTGATGAGCTCAATTTCCACATAGAAATTTGCCAGATCATATACCAGATATTCTCCATAGAACCAGGGATCGTGAAGTAACCATTCACCATTTTCAGACAAAGGTGGAATGAAAGGATACCAATCAACCAGGTTGGTTTGAACTGTGGAATAACCAAATATGCCTGGTTTGAGATCATCAGCTGGAGGTGGTAAAGGTGGAATTGAAAGAAAATAATTTATTTGAATTTCTATTTCCTCACCAGGCGCGAGTCCTTCATTGAGCAGGAGCGTAAAATAGTATTTTCTCTGTTCCAATTTTTCTTCATTCGAGTTGACGAACACATTCTCGAGGGAAAATGATCCTGGGTAGCGCAAAGTGTCAGTCGCCAAACGGATATCATTCAACATTTGCTTTGAATTATTAACATAAATAATCGTTTGATTCACCCTGGCTGACTGATTAGAATAATCAAATTTAACCGATAACGAATATTCAGGTAATGCTGGTTCGAATTCAATTTCTTCAGGTTCCGGTGTCTGGGTTTGGCTAACAATTTTGGTTTTTTCAATGAAGGTATTTATTTCAGGAGAAGGCGTATTGATCACTGGTATTGGTGTTTCAACCACCTGAGTTTCTAGATTACCAGTGTGTGAACAACCAACAAGAACAAATGTGAATAAAACAATTATTGGAAGATATATGAATTTGTTTGTTTGATTATTCATCATTAGCATTTACTAAATGTGGAATTTTGCAAACTTCAGTTGAAGGCTTATTTCATAATGTTATAAAAAACCCTCCGAAGAGGGTGTTTTTAGTTTTAGTGGTGGTGATTGGTTTCGTCTTCCTCGTCTAATTCGTCGAAATCTTCATCTTCAAAATAGAATTCGGAATCATCTCCATGCACATGACCATGCTCTACTTCTTCTGATGTTGCTTCACGGATATCAATAATATGAACATCAAAATTTAAGGTCTTTCCAGCCAAAGGATGGTTGAAATCAAGCGTAACAGTTGATTCATTAACAGCAACAATGGTTGCTTCCATCTCCTCTTCACCCTCTTCATCCTCATCATCAGCGTTGACTGTAATTTCAACACCTAATTCAAGAGGAAAATCTTCCGGGAATTCGTCCTTTGGAACTTCCACGATCGATTCTGGGTCAACTTCCCCATAACCATCTTTGGGATCAACGGTAACAGATTTTTTGTCACCAACTTTTAATCCATAAATGGATTTTTCTAAACCAGGGATGATTTGACCTGTACCCTGCAAGAAAATAATTGGGTCATTATCTTCACCTTCAGACGAATCTACTACCTCACCGTCAATACTAAGTGAATAATTCATCGTTACTACAACATTATCTTCAACCACAAATGGTTTGTTTTCGGTATCCATGACACTCCATAAAAGTAAAAATTTACCTGTAAACCAGGTGATAAAATTATATCATGCAGACATTCGAAAAAAGTGTTATTTAAAATATTTATCTGATAAACGGTAAAAATTCAATTATTCACTAATTATTTCACAAAGAATTGTATTGGATATTCTCAAATTTTGCCATCTTTCAACAATTCTATCAAATTGCAAATTGGTTTTAAAATGGTCAGGATTAATCAAAGTCCACTCTAAAGTTTCGATTGGATTTAATTCTCTGGAGATGATGGATGTACACATATTCTGAATTAAAACTGGCTGCGATACTTCCACCATGGAATTAACATCCAGGGAATCCCGAGTTATCCAGTTTAGTAAATATTCGACTGCGTAACGATCAAGAACGATGTGTGCATCCCATTTGGTCTTGAATTTTGTGTTGAAGAATTTTATTGTTTTCTCATGAGGATCTTTTTCGGTCGTCAAAATAAATGATCGTTTTATATCCTTAAACCCACCTGCATTTACATCGGTCAAAGGGAGAAACATAAATCCGCTTGAATCCTGATCATAGATAATAACTGACCAAACAGATTTTAATTCAGGATTTTTTTCGTTTAATTCATCCACAATAAAAACCAAAAAGCGTATTTGGTTTTGCTCCTGCATATCATTATTGATAACAATGTTCTCATCACCAGACAGCGAAACATTGGCTAATTTTGCACCGATTAACAGGCACATCATGAACAAAAAAATGATGATGAGGATTCTTAGAATTTTCTGCATGGTTGGTCTGGGTAATTTTTCATGTATTAAATTATTTTAGCATGGAAAGAATTCTGAAGTTGCCTGAAATCAAAAAAAATCCCACTTCGATGAATAAGTGGGATCTGATTACCTGAACAATTTTTTTGTTATTTGGTCAAATAATAAGTATAAAAAGCTAACCACCCTAATAGAAAACCGCTAACACATGTGATTGTCAATGTTTTAATAATCTGGCTAAATTTCAAACCTTCAACAAATGGATAAGCAACCCGGATGATCCATTGGATCAGCTTTGATTGTTTCATGAGGGGGATTAATGTATCCCAAAAAAGTAATTCTGTAGTCAATATTAATTCTTTCATCGCAACTCCACCAATTATCTGGACGTAGTCATTTTCAGGATTTTGCCATTTTGATCGATCAGGACTCTGACAACACGTGGGATTTTGACCCCGTCGGAAGATTTCCCTTCACCTTTGAAAACCAACAAAGTTTTTCCATCTGGTTGGCTGTGGCGAACTGGTTTTTTTCCGGAAACTTCAGGAAATTTCTGATAGACCTTAAGATAAATTTCGTCCAAGGTATCCTCTTTTATTGAAATCTACGACGTCTTAAGAACGCTGGAATATCAAGGTTTTCATCGGAAACCAATGCTTCAGCTGGTTCTCTGAATTGATTTTGAACAACTTTCTGCGAGGTGCGCATTGAGAATTGCTCTCGTTGTTCAGGTTTCGTTACCTGATTCATACTCGCGTCCAGGGGGGTAGCTCCTAGCCCTGTAATGACCAGGATCACTTCACAACGATCGTTTAATTTGTGATCCATGATGAGACCAGGGATAATATCGGCATTGGTATTGGTTTGTTCTGCTAAATGAGTTAAAGCCTCAGTTACTTCAAAGAATGAAAGATCTTCGCTTGCCGTGAAATTGGCGATAATCCCACTTGCATTTTGAATGTTGACTGCCTCTAGTAAGGGATGGTTGAGCGCATTGTGAATAGCTTGTTTGGCTTTATCTTTGCCTTTGCCAATTCCGATGGACAATAATGAACCACCACCAGCCTTCATCAATTGACGTATGTGAGAAAAATCTACGTTAATGTATCCGGTCTGGTTTATTAATTCAGATATCCCTTGAATACCCTGTCTGAGAACATCGTCTGCTAATCTGAATGCCATATCCAGAGGTAAATTCCGAGGTGCTATTTTCAATAATCGATCATTTGGGATGGTAATCAAGGTGTCAACATGTTGGCGCAATCTTGACAAACCTTCCTGAGCATTTCTTTGTCTTCTACCCATTTCAAAACTAAAAGGTGTGGTGACGATTGCAACAGTCACAGCCCCAACATTCCTGGCAGCCTGTGCTGCAATGGCGATCGAACCAGTTCCAGTACCACCGCCCATACCAGCAGTCAGGAACACCATATCTGCTCCCTGTAACGCATAGGACAGATCTTCAACACTTTCTTTTGCAGCTTCGAACCCAACCTGTGGGTTTCCTCCAGCACCCAGCCCTCGCGTAATCAATGGACCAATCTGGATTTTCGTGGGTGCCAGATTCGATTGCAATGCCTGGGCATCTGTGTTCACCGCAATAAAGTCGACACCTTTCAAGCCTAACTCGATCATGCGATTAATTGCATTCGATCCACCGCCACCCATACCGACGACTTTCAACACGGGTTTCATGGCAGAAAACTCTGAATTTCTAGAAATGGGTTTTGAATAAACATTGTTCATGGGTCACCTCTTGAGATCTTATGTTGCAATACTCGTGCCATCTTTTTGGAGTTGTTCAATTTCGCAACCGAATTTTTTAAGAATTCTTATTGTTTCATTCGAATAGTAAGTTGGATCAGATAAAAGCGTTACTTTTTTGGAAAGAATTGCTTCATCGATGGAGAAACCCACCGTAACCCTGGATTTATTAATCAGTGGCTTAATTTGATCAAAATCCCAATCCGATATTCCAAATTCCTGGTCTGGTAATAATACGTAATGCTTGATCAAGCATTGTTTTGGATCCGATCGACGGGATTTATTTTGTTTCTCAAAGGCAGTCTGAACTTGTTTTTGTTCATGTTTAAGCGTCTCGATCATCTCTTTGATGAATGGATTTTGATGATTTGTTCCCACATACCAGGCATGCTGTGCTTCTGGTTGACCTATTTCAGATGCTAATAACCAAAAGTTACAGGCAAGCACGGTTGGAGGGACTGGATCTATTGAAACGTTGTTTTCCAAATCGACGCTTTGTTGTGTATGAAGTATTAAAGAAATTAATTTTTGGTTAAACCAATTCTTTTTAATTTCATCACTGGTTGTTTTTGTTTGATCAGGGTTGTTTGCTAATCCTGAAGCGAATAAAATAATCGGAACTTCTTTCTGAAGTAAAGCATTGCTAATTGCTTCATACCAATCAAATATTCTGAAACCTTTTTGATCCTGTGATCCCTGAGGGGTGATGTAAGGTTTTGATTGAGGCCATAATTCAGGTCCGCCTTTTCCCCAATTTAGATCATGGTGGTGTGTATAGGCGTATGCCGACAGAACCAGATTTTCTATAATTTGATTTTGTTCTCGCCTGACCAGGCTTTTGATGCAGGATCTTAAAAACGCGGTATCCCAATAATTTCCACCG
This sequence comes from Anaerolineaceae bacterium, assembly GCA_019429225.1. Classification (GTDB taxonomy): domain Bacteria; phylum Chloroflexota; class Anaerolineae; order Anaerolineales; family Anaerolineaceae; genus UBA6170. The sequence continues at coordinate 29,808 of JAHYJK010000003.1, read as the reverse complement.
GGCTCAAGCGGAGGAAAAACAGGAAGTAAACCCTCATCCAACGCAAATTTTGCTAAAGGTATGTATTGATCCAAAAACCGATCGACCAAATCATTCTGTGCCCAATTATTATCAGACCAGGAATCTTTCTGATTGGGGCGATCAAAAAAGACACAATACTTAACGCCCCACTTCGCATAAACCTGTAATAATAACTTCAAATCTCGTGTACCAATATTTGATCTTAGTGGTAAATTGAACTCAATGATGGGTGTTATGCCTTCATTGAGTAATGATTTCAAGAAATTTTCTGGAATTGCACGATTTTTTTCTGATTTGAGAACAATCCATCCGATTCTTAAATCTTTTAATACAGGCAACCAGATTTTTAAATCTTCCTGCCTGTAATGAAGTGTGTCCAAAAAATAGTGAATTCCGAATTGATTATTGACTGACATATCCTGAGCTTTTTCCATTTAATCCTCTTAATTAATATTGGATTTGAACTTTATGTAGCAAGTCTTATGCCAAAAATTGTAAATAAACGCGATACAGAATTTATTTATAAAAAGCCTTTTTCAGGGTCAAGCTCTGATATAATTTAAACATATGATCTTAGTCACTGGCGGAACCGGATTTATTGGAAGAAATTTGGTTAAATTATTAATTGAAAATGGTTTTGAGGTCCGAACTTTACTAAAACCATCTCAAAAAAATCCAAATCTTCCAAAAGGTATCCCGGTAGAAGCTGTCGTTTGTAGTTTGAACGATGAGAGGGGATTAAGAGCAGCATTAAAAGGTATTGAAGTAGTTTTTCATTTAGCTGGATCCGAAAGATTATCCTCGAGATCCGACCTGATGGAAGTCGATGTCATTGGAACCAGGACCCTTTTACATGCGGCCAGGAAAAGTAAAATATCACAACTCATCTATCTGAGTCATCTTGGCGCAGATCAAAATTCAGCATTTCCTGTATTAAAAGCAAAAGCATTAGCAGAAAAAGAAATCGTTAATAGCGGTGTGCCTTACACGATTTTTCGAACCTCACACATTTATGGAAAAGGTGATCAATTTGTTGAAGCATTTGCAAAATTATTACGCTTATCGCCCGGTTTTTTTCTTGTACCTGGAAAAGGGGATAGCGCTTTACAACCATTAAGTGTAAATGATCTGGTTGCGTGCCTTAATTTATCCATCATGAATTCAGAATTAACGAACAAAATTACTGACATTGGTGGGGGAGAAGTGTTTACGTTCCGCGAGATTATTGAAATTATCATGAATAAATTAAACATTCGCCGGTATGTAATCAATGTATCTCCTGCATATCTTAGAATGTTTGTTATTTATGTAGATCAATTAATCCCGAAATTTCCAATTTCACTGTATTGGCTAGACAGTCTGTCAGAGGATCGAACAACAGCACTGGACATTTTGCCCAGACAATTTGGCATTCTACCAGCCAGGTTTACCCAATCTTTAGATTTTCTTACATCTTGATACAACAAGGAAAAATTATGAGTGATTTAGGTTTTTGTGTTCATGGCCATTTTTATCAACCATCACGTGAAGATCCAATAACCGGCGAAATTCCAGAAGAACGGGGAGCGTTTCCATACAAAAATTGGAATGAATTAATCTTCAGTCACTGTTATTTACCAAATACAGAGTTAGATAATTTCAAAAAAATCAGTTTCAATTTTGGGCCAACACTGTTAAATTGGATGGAGAAAAAATATCCTGAAATTTACACAAGAATTATTAATCAGGAACACGAAAATTTTGAAAAATTTGGCGTAGGAAACGCACTTGCCCAGCCTTATCATCATACAATTTTGCCTTTAGCCAATAAGGAAGACAAAATCACCCAAATCCAATGGGGGATTGAAGATTATAAGCATCGATTTGGACATCAGCCATCAGGTGCCTGGCTACCAGAAACAGCTGTTGATATGGAAACACTTGAGGTCCTGGTTGAATTTGGTATTGAATTCACTATACTTGCACCCTGGCAGGCCGATGCTGAAATCCTGGATATTACACAACCATATTGGGTAAAACTCTCAGACAAAAAAAGGATTACTGTATTCTTTTATCATCAAGAGTTGAGTACACAAATTAGTTTCAATCCAATGACCACGATCAATGCAGACATTTTTGCCAATAATTTCGTTATGCCTAACCTGATCCACAATGGTGATCCAAAAAAATCCAAATATTTATTATTAGCATCCGATGGTGAATTATATGGACATCATCAACCATTCCGGGACAAATTTTTAGCGCAACTCATGAATGGCTCATTATCAAATAAGAATATTTCTCAAATTTTTCCAGGGTTGTGGTTAAAAGAAAACCCGCCCACAGAGTATATAAAAATAAAAGATAAAACATCCTGGAGTTGTTACCATGGTGTGAAGAGATGGTCAACTGGATGTGATTGTACTCCGAATAGTGAATGGAAAAATTATCTAAGAAAATTTATTGACAAAGTAAGTGAAATTGTCAATGAGGTGTATCAAACGGAAATGTCGAAATACACAGCAAATATTTGGGAATTAAGGCATCGATTTATTGATGTGATTTTAGATAGAAAACCAAAAGTAACGTTTATTCGCCAGATGATTGGTCCTGGCCTAAATATTTCTGAAGAATTAAAAATTGACAATTTATTATCTGCTCAATATGAACGGCAAAGAATGTACACATCTTGCGGATGGTTTTTTGAAGATTTTGATCGCATAGAACCCCAAAATGTGATTGCATACGCTGCGCAAGCGATCTACTGGACACAGCAAGTTAGTGGTAAAGATTACTTACCAGAACTCCTGCCGCTTTTAAGAGTGGTACATTCGCACAATAATAAATTAAATGGAGAAGATGTTTACCGCAGGTTTTTTGAACGCAGCAATATTATGGTTCAGGATGCTTAATCCAGCAATCATCCAGTAAATTTTTTCTTCCACTCATAAAGTTTATTCAACGCTTCGATAGGTGATAGTGAATTGATATCCAATTCTTTAAGCGCACTGATCATCGGGTTATTCTCAGGAAAGAGTGTTAATTGTTGCGGAAGGTCTGGTTGAATGGTGATTGCTTTGCCGGAGCTTATTTCCAATTGCCGCAGAATCTCAGCTGATCTTTGAATAACTGGTCTTGGTAATCCAGCCAGTTGACCCACATGGATTCCGTAGGATCGATCAGCTCCACCAGGTATGATCTTATGTAAAAACACAACATTGTTATCTGCTTCCGAAACAGCAACATTATAATTTCTAACTCCTGGCAATAAATCACTTAATTGAGTCAATTCATGATAATGGGTGGCAAATAAAGTTCTTGAACGAATGCCAGGATGATTGTGGATGTGTTCAATGACTGCCCAGGCAATTGATAAACCATCATAGGTAGAAGTTCCCCGTCCGATTTCATCCAGGATCAAAAGGCTTTTCGGTGTTGCATGATTCAAAATATTTGCTGTTTCAATCATCTCAACCATGAAGGTGGATTGCCCAGCATGAATTTCATCCTGAGCGCCAATTCTGGTAAAAATTCGGTCTGAAATTCCTATTATGGCTTCACTGGCAGGAACAAAGCTGCCAATTTGTGCCATCAGAACAATTAATGCTACCTGACGCAAGAAGGTGCTTTTTCCACTCATATTAGGGCCTGTGATGATGCGGATCAGTTCACCTTCTTCAAACACAGAATCGTTGGGAACAAAACGTTTCCCCTGCAATGATTTTTCAACCACGGGATGTCGGCCATCCAAAATGTAAAGGATTTGAGTATCCTGCAATTCTGGCTGGCAATAGTTGCCTAATGATGCTGCTTCGGCGAAAGAAGCCAGAACATCGATTTCAGCGATCCCCGCTGAGGTCTCTAATAATCTTTTGCCGGAGGAGCTTAATTGTTCGCAAATTTGTTTGAATAATCGTTGCTCTATTTCTTTAATGCGATCTTCTGCATTAAGAACCAGGGTTTCATATTCTTTTAAATCGGGGGTTATAAAACGTTCCGCATTTACCAAAGTTTGTTTTCTAATATATTCTGAGGGTACTGATGAGCTATTGGCTCTGGTGACCTCAATATAATAGCCAAACACTTTGTTATAACCAACTTTTAGAGTTTTTATGCCTGTTCTTTCTCTTTCGATGCTTTCGAGATTGTTGATCCAATCCCGGGCATGTTGGGATGCCTCGATGATTTGATCCAATTCGGATGAATAACCTGGCCGAATAATCCCGGTGGTCTGCAGTGTAGCAGGGGGGTCTTTGTCTATGGAAGATTCCAGGAGATCCAATTCCTGGTTACATACATGGATTTTTTCGGTGAGTTTTTTCAAAGAAGGAGAATCCATGGAGGATAATACCTGCAACAACTCTGGTAGGTTTTGGAGCGTAGAACGAATGGCTACCAAATCACGAGGGATTGCATTCCCGGAAATGACTCGACTGGTCAACCTTTCTATATCATTAATTTTTTTCAGTTGAACAAATAATTCAGCACGTTGTAAACCATTGTTTTTGAGAAAACCAACACTTTCCTGTCTGAGTTTTATTTCTTCAATATCTAATAATGGCTGTGAGACCCATTGACGTAATAGACGTTTCCCCATAGCGGTGACCGCATAATCCAGTATGTGCAATAACGAACCCTTTACTTCGTTTTTCCGAAGTGTTTCCGTTAATTCCAAATTTCTACGTGTTGCAGCATCCAGAGTCATAAAAGTTGAGGTTGAGTAGTTGGATATATTGCTCAAAATTTTTAAAGCAGACGGTTGTGTATCATTGAGATAATCAATGATTGAACCTGAAGCCTGCAGAGCAAGCGTTAGCCCCTTTATTCCAAATGCGTCTAAGGTACTTACCTTAAAATGGGTTTTCAGTTTTTCCTCACAACGGATTGGTTCAAAATGCCAATTTGGATAATGAGTGATGTGTCCGGGTAGTTCATTCTGAATTTTTATTGATTCTGGTAATAATATTTCAGCTGGATTGAGGCGCAGCAATTCAGATCTTAATTCATTCAACGGCTCAGAAGAAACCAATTCTGTCGCTTTAAATTCCCCGGTTGTAATATCTACATAGGCTATACCAACGCGATTTTCATCAATAATTGCACTGGCAAGATAATTATTTTGATCCTTTTTCAGCAGATTTGGTTCTATTACAGTCCCTGGTGTAACAACTCGAACCACATCGCGATCAACAATTCCATGTCCATCTGGTTCACTTAATTGTTCAGCAATGGCTACGTGATACCCCTTGTTTATTAATCTGGAAAGATAATTATCGACAGCATGATAAGGAATTCCAGCCATCGGAATGCGAATTCCTTTGGCTACGTTTCTGGATGTCAGCACAATATCCAGTTCTCTGGAGGTTATTTCCGCATCATTATCAAAGGTTTCATAAAAATCACCTAATCTGAAAAAAACAATTGCATCTGGATAATTTTTCTTAATATTTAAGTATTGTCTGCGAATTGGGGTGACTTCGTTTTCACTCATAGAAACTGATTCTAAGTTCACATCTGCTTTTCTGCAAGTTCAAATCAATTTTAACGAATGAGGAAAAGAAAAGGATTTTTTAAAAATGGTTATTAATCAAGTAAAATTACTCTCTCTAGAAAAAGACGAGGAAGGTATATATAAAATAATGATGGATAAAAAGGCTAGATTCTTACCGTTTCATGCAATCAATGAATACATGCTAGATGATTATCGGCAATTGGTAATCCAATCAGTTTTAGGGAATTTCAATAAACTTTCAGAGGAAAGACAACGAAAAATTAAATCACTTATCAAAAATCTTGTACGCGTACAAGGATTCAGAAATAGCTCTGTGGCACCATTACCCTTAAAAATTAACGGTTGTATTGATACATATAAAAAATCTCATGAATTTGTAGCACAGATACTCGCCGCCTGGTCAGAAATCAATTTTGAGACGAAAAAGACGATATTTCACTATCTGGAAGAGAGATCCTGGAAATTATTACCTATAGAAGCAGATAGGAGTTTATTACCAGGATTTATGCTTGAATGGCCAAAAGAAGATTCGTTTGAAATCCTGATCGATTCTTTCAGGGAAAAATACCCGGACTATTCACTCAGTGATGATGACGTCAGTTTGATGGTCGTATGGCTCAGTAATCGTTTACCATACGAAATGGTTGAAGGTTTGTTCCAGGAAGAAAAAGAATAAAATTTATTTACTCATTAAACTCAATATCAAGTTCCAGGTTTTCATCTACGAGCTTTTCGGAATTCAAATCGATTTCCCCAAAAAGCTCGTTTTGATTGGCTTCAATAATATGTCTTTTAACCAGTTCCAATAATGCCAGAAAAGTGACCACCAATTCCACGCGAGAGTTCTTTTGGGTTAACAAACTCTTGAATGTGGTTTTCCGGAATTTTCGTAAATGATCCAATATGGTCGTTATGCGTTCTTTAATCGTAATGCGAGGGAAATTAATTACCGTATCCAATTTCTGAAGCGGCATGCCATTGATAAAAATTTCTCGGGCGACCTGCACCAGATCCTCTAAAGTTATGCCGGTAAGGTCTAATTTTGGCTGAAAATTTATTTTTGGGGGAGGAGCTATCCTTAAATAAGCTCGTAGTCCTTCTTCTTCACGTTCTAAAAGCCATTTGGAAATTTCTTTGAACCGTTTATAAACGATAAGTTGTTGAGCTAATGCTTCTCCGGGATCTTCTTCCTCTTCACCAAAGATTTCCAAAGATTGTTTTGGAAGTAAAGCCTGAGATTTAATTTGTAATAATCTGGAGGCAATAACCAGAAAAGAGGAAACTTCTGATGGATTCTCAGTTTCTATTTTCTTTAAATATTCCAAATATTGGTCTGTGACTTTAGCCAACGCCAGTTTAGTAATATCTAATTCAGCGCTTTCAATTAACTCTAATAATATATCAAGAGGACCTTGATAAAGATCCGTATCAACTCGATAATCTTGGTTATAATAATTACCTATCTGTTGCGCCACGTGAGCAATTATAGCAGAAGCAACTACATTTTTGATTACTTATAAAAAATTCAAACTCTGAAAGCATGCGATAAAAATACTCAAATGAAAAATAATACACTAACCCACATAGATTCAAATGGAAATGCAAGTATGGTTGATGTTGGTGATAAACCGGTCAGCCATCGTATTGCGAAAGCAAAAGGTCAGGTTGTACTTTTATCAACCACCGTTGAGATGATAAAGAAAGGATTACTAAAAAAGGGTGACGTTTTGACAGTGGCAAAAATAGCTGGTATTCAGGCTGCAAAAAAAACATCCGAACTTATTCCTTTATGCCACCCACTTATCATTAATAAAATTGATCTTGAGCTCCACATAGATGAAGGATTACCTGGTGTTCAGATTGAAGCTACTGTTATAACTGATGGTAAGACAGGCGTGGAAATGGAAGCCCTGACTGCGGTATCCGTTGCTGGATTGACGATATATGACATGATTAAAGCAGTAGAAAAATCTGCCAGGATTGAAAATATTCGCCTGGTTGAGAAAAAAGGTGGAACAAGTGGAGACGTTTTTAATGAATAATAATAATCAATCCGATCAAGAATTTATTCAACTTAAAATCTTATTTTTTGCCAAGTTGAAAGAACTCATTGGTGCTGCAGAAATTAAATTTGAAATTGAAAAAGGATCAACCATTCAGGAGCTTAAGAATCAATTGGTTGTAAAATATCCACAATTAAAAGACTTTTTACCCATTATGTTGGTTTCCATCAATCAAAATTTCGCCTTTAATTCCGATACAATTCCTGAAAGTGCCGAAGTAGCTTGCTTTCCTCCCGTCAGTGGAGGTCAATTGGACGATGATGTAATGATTGCAGTTTCCACGAATGAATTTGATTTTAATGCTTTGATTACACAATCAATTCAAAGTAGCACCGGCGCGGTTGTGATGTTCACTGGCGTCATTCGCGGAGAAACAAATAATTCTGATCATCCATTAACCAGTGGTTTGGAGTATGAAGCCTATATTCCTATGGCGGAGGCAAAAATGACTCAGGTTGCCGAAGAAATTCGCGATAAATGGCCAACTGTGCAAAAAATCGTCATTATCCAGAGAATTGGCTACATGGACGCAGGAACGCCAACGGTGGTGGTTCTCTGTTCGGCTGCGCACCGTCATACCGGGGTATTTGATGCTGCAAAGTATGGTATCGATCGTGTAAAAGAAATTGTCCCAATTTGGAAAAAAGAAATCAGTCCAGATGGTGAAACCTGGATTGAAGGAGATTACATACCAGGGAAAGGGGATTAAATTATTGCACCATTGATACATACATCAATGAGCAATATAATTGTAGATAAATTGAAGATGAACTTTTGGTGCGTAAGCTACTTGATTTCTAAAAGTGAGGTGGCTTCCGCATCGCAAGTTCTTAGGAGGAAGTATGAAAGGTGATAATCACACTCCTAAGTTGGAGAGCCCTCAAGAATTAGCAAAAAGATTGGGGTTACGGATAACGGATTGGTTGTTACTCAGCAGAGCATTAACGCATCGCTCATTTTTGAATGAACACCCTGAAGCGTTAGAAGACAATGAACGCTTAGAATTCCTTGGAGATGCAGTCCTGGATTTTGTTGTTGGATCATGGTTATATCATCATTTTCCAGAAATGCCAGAAGGTGATCTTACCAGAATGAGATCAGCTCTGGTTCATACTGAGCAATTGGCAGTGTTCGCTGAACAAATTGATCTTGGAAGAGCAATGCGGCTTGGGCGTGGAGAAGCACAGGCTGGTGGTAGAACGCGTCCAGCCTTGTTATGTGATACTTTTGAAGCATTGGTCGGTGCGCTTTATCTGGATGGAGGTATACCCGCCATCAATGAATTTCTGGAAACTTTACTGATAGAAGCTTCAGAAGATATTTTGTTAAATAACAAAAATGAAGATCCAAAAAGTCTATTTCAAGAATGGGCACAGTCTCAAGGATATTTTGCTCCATTATATGTAACAAGAAATTCCTTTGGACCGGATCACTCGAAAGTATTTCAGGTGGAAGTTTTGTTAAATGGTGAACCATTTGGAAGCGGTGAAGGACCCAGTAAACAAGCGGCAGCAAAAGTTGCTGCACAACAGGCATTGATCCGCCTAGGTCTCGTACAAAAACAGAGAAAAATTGATGAATAACATTTGGAGCCCTGCATAAATGATTTCACGCTTAAAGTCATTAGAATTACAAGGTTACAAAACTTTTGCTACGAAAACAATTTTTGAATTTCCTGGAAAAATTACTGCGATCGTAGGTCCAAATGGATCCGGAAAATCAAATATTGCTGATTCAATTCGCTGGGTATTAGGGGAACAATCCTACCGCTTATTACGTGGACGAAAAACGGAAGACATGATTTTTGCCGGAAGTGAAGGTCGCTCCAGAGCTGGAATGGCATCATCCACCATTACATTCAATAATGAAGATGGATGGCTTCCCATTGATTTTTCGGAAGTTTCTGTAACCAGACGAGCATACCGAGATGGACAGAATGAATATTTATTAAATGGGCAAAGAATCAGGTTAAGAGACATTCAGGAATTGCTTGGTCAATCAGGTCTGGCAGAACGAACTTACACATTAATTGGTCAAGGATTGGTAGATTCTGCGCTATCTATTCGTGCTGATGAAAGAAGGAAATTCTTTGAAGAAGCTGCAGGTATTGGTCTTTATCGATCCAGAAGAGAAGATTCGTTAAATCGTCTCGACCAGACTCGCCATAATTTAGAAAGAGTTACTGATATTTTGAGTGAGTTAGAGCCTCGATTGCGAAGTTTGGATCGACAAACAAGAAGGTTTTTGGAATATAAAACATTGCAGGCTGATCTTCAGGTTTTATTACGAATCTGGTATGGATATCACTGGAATAATGCTCAAAAAGATTTGTCTCAATCAAGACAGGTGCTCCAGGAGCGAGAAATCCATCTAAACAAAGTTAAAAACAATTACGAAAAAATTGAAAAACAATTTTCGGAAATTCGAAACCAAATTTCTTCGAAACGCATTGTGTTAAATGAGCTTCATTCACAGTCTTCAACCCAGCATCTGGAACTCGAGAAAATCATCCGGGACTTAGCAGTATTAGAGGAACGCCAGCGATCCTTAAATGACCAGGAATATAATCAAAATTATGATTTGGTGCGATTAGAGGAAGAAATAAAATCGAAAGAATCATATCTTGAAAATTTAGAAGCAGAATATCAAAAGTTAACCCAGGAGGTTAATGAAGCAAGAACCAACCTGGATGAAGCGCAAATAGCCTTAAACGAAAGGCTTAATGTGAGAGGTAAAGTAGAAAGTGCGCTTCAAAAAAACAGGAGGGCACTGATTGAAAATGAAACAAAATCAGTCGAAGCCAAAGCAAAATTAAATGAATTGGCTGAAAGAATTAACAACCTGAAACTCTCACTGGAAAAATTAAGACTGGAAGAACAGGATATTCAAAAAGAATTAAAAGAAAAAGAAAAAGACCTTGAAAAATCCAAAAAGGATTTGTTTGCCGTCGAGAAATCAATTGAAATTATCAAGAAAAATGCACTTGTCTATTTAACCAAAAAACAAGATATTGATAAAAAACTCCAGGAGAAAAGAAATATTCTAAATAAATTACAGTCGGAAGTCATAAAGCTGAATGCTCAATATGAAGCATTAATCCAGGCCGAAAAGACTTTAAGTGGTTTCAATCAGGGTGCGAAAAACCTGATGAATGCACATAGATCTGGAAAATTTTCTGGACAATACCAACCACTCAGTGAAGTTCTTAATGTTCCGAGCGAGTTGGAGACTGCCATAGCTGCGGCTTTGGGTGAATTTCTTGATTCAATTGTATTACTGGATAAGTCAGACCCTTCGTTTGCCATTCAATATTTAGCAAAAGGAGATCAAGGTCGCGCTATTCTTCTCCCATTGCAATGGCTAAAAAATGAGAAAGAACAGAAATTACCTTCAATAAATGGACTGGTGGGGAGAGCAAGCGAACTTGTCAAATTTGACCATCACTATCAACCTGTCGTTCAGAATTTATTAGGGAATACAATTATTGTTGACACTCATGAGAATGCAACAAAGGCATTAGGAGAGATCCCTTCCCACACGAGACTTGTAACTCTTAATGGTGAGGTTTTTCAAGGAAATGGAATTGTTTTTGCAGGAAAGGAAACCAGGTCATCAATTATTGCTCGGCCTAGACAGAAACAAGAACTGGAAATGGTAATCCAAGAAACTCAAGAAAGATTTAAATCGCTGGAAGCAGAAGTGGTTGATCTTGAGCGCGAATTAGCTACTTTAAACCAGGATTACAATCAAATCACACAGGGCGAACAAAAAAGTAATCAGGAATTGCAGCAAAGCCAGAAACTTGTGAACCTACGAAATCTGGACTTTGAAAAATTAAGACAAAGAAAACAATGGGTAGATAACCAAATTAAGTCGTTAGAACAACAACTCGCTAATAGTCATGAATCAGAATCAATAACGAAGAATTTGTTGCAGGAAATTGTCAAAAAAATCGAAACCCAAAGAAAAGAATGCGATGTTCTGCGAGCAGAATTAAATGAAATACCCATTGATGATTTTCAATCCAATGTTGGGCATTGGAAAACAAATCTGGCTGTTGTTGAACGGGCAACAAATGAAGCTAAAAAAAGATTACAGGAAAACAGAACAAACATTGATCAGAATCGGCAGAGGTTTAAATCCATCCATCGCAGATTAGAGGATTTCAAGAATGCATTGCTCGAAATTGATGATGAGCGAGCCATTAAAAAAGCCAAAGAAGCTGAATTAAAAGATGAAATTGAAAAAATCCGGCAACACATTTTACCAACAGAAAACGAATTAAGAGTTCTTGAAAAAACTTTTGATAAATTACAGGAAGAAATAAGCAATGCGCAACAAACTGTCACCATTGGCGAAAGATATTTGACTCAGGGACAGTTGGATTATTCACGAAATAAAGATGTTTTGGAAAATCTACGCAGACACATAGAAGAAGATTTTGGTTTAGTATCTTTTGAATATTCTTCTTCTATAACTGGACCCAATCCTTTACCATTTGATGGTCTTGTTGAACAATTACCCATTGTAACTGAGATTGAACCAAATTTAGAAGAAAATATAAATCGCCAGCGAGCACAAATGCGAAGAATCGGCCCGATCAATCCTGAGGCAGAAGAAGAGTATCGCTCGGTTAAAGAAAGATTTGAGTTTCTGTCTGAGCAGGTTGAGGATCTCAAAAAGGCTGATCAGGATCTTCGACAAGTAATTGCCGAGTTGGATGAATTGATGCAACGTGAATTCAAGAAAACATTCGATGCGGTAGCATTGGAATTTAAGGATTTATTTACCAGATTATTTGGTGGGGGATCTGCGAAATTGTACCTCACCGACGAAGAGAATTTTAATAATACCGGAATTGAGATAGAAGCCAGATTACCCGGTAGACGTGAACAAGGATTGTCATTACTATCCGGTGGAGAAAGAAGTCTCACTGCGGTTGCATTAATCTTTTCATTACTGCGGGTGTCTCCACCTCCTTTCTGTGTGTTAGATGAAGTAGATGCGGCACTAGATGAAGCGAATGTAGGCCGGTTCTGCGATTTATTAAGTGAATTAGGAAAATCAATTCAATTTATTGTCATCACACACAACAGAAATACTGTTCAGGCAGCTGATGTAATTTATGGAATAACCATGGGAAGAGATTCGTCCAGCCAGATAATTTCATTGAGATTGGATGAAGTGAGCGACGATTTGGTTAAATAAAAAAATCGGGTGAATAACCCGATTTTTAAATTCAGAACTTACTAATCCACTGAATAATCTACTGAACATCTCCAAATGCGGGGGTGTTCGGTACAATTTTTGTCCAGACATCATCATATTGTTCAATGGTGTACTTTGCTTTTTCTTGAGTGAGCCATTCATTGAAGAATAATTGTTTGTTTTGATCTAATTTACTGCTTTCAATTTGACGAACTTCTTTACCCAGAAGTTGAATAATGTGGAAACCAAATCTAGTCTCGATTGGATCGCTGATTTCACCAATTTCCAATTCGAAGGCAGCGGTTTCGAATTCGGTTACCATTGCATTTTTCCCGAACCATCCTAAATCACCACCTCTGTCTTTATTGCTGGTATCGGTGGAAACTTCAGCAGCAATGTTTGACCAATCTTCATCATCTTCCAGACGGTTCAGAACGTCTTGTGCTTCTTCAACAGTTGCCACCAGAATGTGGCGTGCCCAAAGTTGTTCTTCTTCGGTTGGAACATCAGCAGTGATCAGTTCGTACACTTTCTGACTGATTAATTGAACCCGATAAAGTTTTTGAATATCTTTCTCATTCAGACCGATCTTACCAAAATTTTCAACAAATGATCTGTAATTTTCCTGATATAAATCTTCAGTATAAGCGGTTGGAGAGGGCGAAACTGTCGGAGTAGCGGAAATTACTTCCTCCACTTCTTCTGGTGTTGCTTCGGGCTCAACAACTTCTACTTCTGTTGAAGATTCTTCTTCGTTCTCATCAACTTCTTCAATGGGTGTTACTGTGGGGGTTGGAGTTACTAAAGCGTATTGTGTTGGACTCATGGTTGAAGTAGCGTAAGGAACCACAGTGTTTTCAGGTGTTGGGGTACCATTGGGAAAATATCCAAAATCTCTTTGAATCGCATCCTGAATTTCCTGTTCTGTGACATCAATTCCGTTTTCTTCTGCATAAAATCCGATTACTTTTGTGTCAATCATACTGGTTAAAACGGTTGCGCCAACAGTTTCTGGAACAGCCATTTGTGCCTGTATTTGTTGTATTAAACTGTCAAAATAGGCAGTATTTTGTTCATCAAAACCAAAGAATTGTTTGTACGTTTCATACTGGTAAGCCTGACCGTTCATTTGTTGACGTTCGAGTTTAACCATTTTGATAAATTCTTCTGCCCGGATGACAGTATCGCCAACTTTTGCTACAGGCTTCTGATTTTTTAGGATCGTTTGGTCCAAAATTCCATAAGCAACCACAATCAGGACAATTGCAACAATAATGATGGAAGCAATAACCAGCATCTTGCGTTGTTGTTGCTCTTGTTGTAATCGTGCTTTATGTTTTTTGGATACAATTTTTTTCTCTGGGGAAGGTGCCATATTTTAAACCTCAATTTGTAAAAAGGGCATAGGAGGTAGAACCACACCATGCCCTTTCAGTAGTATTTTTTGATAGAAGACTTAATCTTCCATAGATGCAACGAAAGGTAGTAGTGCTACAAAGCGAGCTTTTTTTACAGCAGCTGCGATCTCTCTTTGATGTTTGGCACATGTGCCTGTTTGTCGGCGTGGTCGGATTTTCCCATCTTCCATTACATAGCGGCGCAATAAATCTACGTCCTTGTAATTAATTTTTGCTTCTTTGTCAGAGCAAAACTGGCAAATTTTTGGACGGGGGGTAAAACCACGGCGATTTCCAGGACCCCTTCGAAATTGACCATTTTCGTTTGTCATTTCGTTCTCTCCTATACGGAATAATTATCATTTACTTCAAGTGTAGATGGAGGAGTTTGAGCGTTGATCTCTTTTCGATCTCCCAGGATCATCATCTCTGAGGCGACTATTTCCACACTGGTATGTTTACAACCTTCTGTATCCTCCCAGCGTCTGGACTGGAGCCGTCCTTCGATGTAAACCTGTAAGCCTTTGAATAGATATTGTTTACAAATCTCAGCGAGATTTCCCCAGGTCACAACATTGAACCATTCGGTTTCAAGATGGCGTTCACCATCAGAAGAATTCCAGGATCGATTGCAGGCAATAACAAATGTCGTCACTGCCCGTCCTGAGGGAGTTACCCGCATCTCAGGATCGCGTCCCAGGTATCCAATTAGCATGACTTTATTCAAACCTCTACTCATCAACAACTCCAACTGGGTTCGATTAACCAGCACTCACTACATCCATACAACAAATGCTACTCAGCAACTGAAAGCATATGACGCATTACAGGTTCTAAAAACCGGATATTGCGTTCTAATTCTTTGGTAGCTGATGGATCGACGGCAATATGGAAAAGCACATAATGACTCTCGCGTTGCTTTCGAATTTGATAAGCCATTCGGCGATTTCCCCAATCGACAGTCTTTTCAACTGTACCGCCATTATCAGTTACCCAACCAGTAATTTTTGATGTAACATCACCAAAAGCAGTTTCATCCAGATCTGGTTGAAGTAAAACCATTAACTCATAATTTCGCATTTAAAACTTCCTCCTTTCCTCGGGTTTGCTGCTGTACTCATTTGATCATGAGCCAGAAGCGGAAAGGTGACAACAACGTTGCCGCCCATATTGAACACAAGTCTAACATATTTTTTTAGAAACAGGGAGGGGTAAAAATGGCAGTACAAGATCAACAGTGAATTAAAAATCAAGCAAAGATTTTTTCATTTTATCCAGATCTACCTCTTTAAACCATTCATAAAATGCAAGGGTTTCCCTGTGTAAAAATTTTATATTTTGTTCATATAACCCTGCTTTAATTGCATCTTTTTCTCCTCCAGGTTTAATCTTCCATTGTGTATCAGGATGCTCCAGCAAAGTTATTTGACCGATTGCATGTAAGTATCTGCAGACTGTTTCTACCATTGTTTTTCGCTGTCCTGTTGCAGCTGCAATATCAATTGGCTGAAATAGACCGCTTTGTTTATTGATTACGTGGTTTAGCATGCCAATTATTGTTTTAATCACCAGGTTCACGGATTTTTCAAGTGGTTCATTTCCAAAAAGAACCAGATGCTTTGGGCGAACTGTTATGTACACTTTCTGTAATTCTATTAAGTTTGGTGGAATCGTAAAAATGATTAATGTATCAGCTGGATGTAAATTGAGACGATTTTGAGCAGGTGAAAAATCCTGCTTCAGCCCTTCCTGATACCAGAGGATATCGTCATATTTTTCGAGCCATTCTTGATTTTCAGGATGATTCTTTCGATAATCAATAACTTCAAGTTCTTCATTTTTTGTTCTAATCTCAAACAACGTTTTTTCACTGGGTTGAATGGCTAATATTTCAACCTGAACACTCGGTTTGCCCTGAAAGTTTGAACTATGTAAATGGTAGGCAATATCAATTTTTTCGTCAGGGAAATCCTCCTGATTGGCACGCCACCAAATCAATTCCTGAATATTTTTGAGCGCATCTGCAGCTGTAATTTTCAAGTGTTCCGATTTTCTGCCCATTTTCCGGATTTTCTCAATGATTACATTTTTGCTGGCAAATAATGGAGCTGGGTTACCAGGACCAAAAGGTGCTAATTTTTCCAATTCTCGCACAAAATCCTTCGTGATCAAATCAAAATTGATATATCCATCAATTTGTAACTCTTTTTGAAAAATGGTGTCACCCACTACATTCAGGACTGTTTTGTAAAAACCAGCCTGGAATGATGATAATTTATCCGCTTCCAGGGAGAGGCCAGCAGCCATTGCGTGTCCTCCAAAGTGTTTAAGGTAATCTGCATTTTCCTGAATTGCCTGAATGATATTTAATTTCTCAATGGAACGCGCTGAACCGAAATAGCCAGAATCATCATTCCCTGATAATAAAATTGTAGGTTTCTGATACATCTCAACCAGGCGATTGGCTACAATACCGAGAACACCTGCTTCCCAATCCGGATGGTGCATGATGATTGCTGGTTGATTCTGTAGTTCTTTATTTTGTTCAAATTTTGAAAGAATTGCTTCGGTTATTTGCTCAGTAATTAATTTACGTCGTTCGTTAATATTTTCTAATTGTGCGGCAAATACTTTTGCTTTTTGCAGATCGTTGGTTGTCAGAAATTCAACAATCGGATTGGCATCGGATAATCGACCGAGCGCGTTCAATAGGGGTGCGAGATAAAATCCAATATGAGTTTCTGTAATTTGACCATTCTGGAGTTTTCGGTTTTTATAAATTTCCTGTAAGCCAATTCTCGCCGGATTTTGTAAAAGTCTTAACCCCATTTGGACAAGGTAACGATTTTCTCCGGTCAGAATTGCCACATCGGCAACTGTACCAAGAGCAACTAAATCCAACAAAGTAACGTAATTTTCATTGTTACCGGATAATTGATACAACCATTCAATGAGTTTGTACGCCACACCTACACCTGATAGTGTTCTTAAGGGATGTGCTTCTGGTAAACGCTGTGGGTTAACTTTTGCCATGGCGTTGGGAAGGATTTCTGGCAAGCTGTGGTGATCTGTGATCAGAACATCTACACCCTGTTGGTTGGCATATTCAATTGATTCATGTTCACTGATGCCAGTGTCACATGTCAAAAGGATAGAAATTCCGTTTTTGAGAAATTCCTTTAAAGAACTTAACTTAATCCCGTGAGATTCTTTTGAGCGAACGGGAATGTAGTAAATTACATTTGCTCCCAGATTTCGCAGACCTTCAAACAATACCGTGGTAGCTGTTTGGCCATCCACGTCAAAATCACCCCAAATTCCAATTAATTCCTGGTTTGAAATGGCTTTCAGTAATCGTTGGGCTGCTATATCAAGATCCGGTAATTCTGCAGACGAAGTCGGAATATAAAGCGAGGGGTTAATAAATCTTTGTGCTGTTTCAAAATTGAAGACATTATTACAGACTAATATCTGTTGGACCCACGGATTGGAAAATTTTTCCTGGATTTCCTTTGGGATTGGACTTTTTTTCTTTTCTACCCATTGATACGTTGCCATGATTAAAAAGCAATATCTCCAATTTGTTTCATATCAATCTCTTCTATTTCTTCGTAAAGAAATTCTAAATCTAAAGTATCAAGTTCCTCTGCTGAGCCAGGTTTTGACCCACGACCACAAAGAGAACGATAATTGCAGTAATTACATCGATTTTGATGATCGGTTAATGGAAAATCTCCTAAATTTGTTGTTTCAATTTGGTTGATCAAATCCTTAATAAAATTTAGATCTGATTGATATTGTTGTTCGGAATATAAAAATGATTGCGGTTCATCTGGATAATTGGCAAACCAATAAATCATCTCAATTTGATCGGGTTGAATTTCATTGTTATTGTTCCATTGTTTTCCGCCTGAAGTTAATAACAATGGATAAAGGCGTGTTTGTATATGCTGTTCCAAATTTTTCCTGGATGGTCTGAGGTGATTAGTTTTCCAATCTATGATGGTATTTTTCTCTCCTGGCGAGTACACCAGTAAATCAAAAACACCTATAAAGCTTTTATTATTAATTTTTGAAGAAATCAATACCTCGGATTGATGAGGTAAGTTATTGTATGATTCCGCAAATCTGAGAAATTCTTTCCACCAGGTGGAAATTTTTTCATTTTCAACCTGCATAAGGATGACATCCGGATGAATGCCACTGAAATATTGTTGCGCCATAAGGTGAAAGATTTTTCCATTATTGATTTGCTCTTCCATTTCGAGAACAGGTTCTGAGTGCACCGCTGGCCAAATTCTTTGTAAAAGATACCGCAATTCAAATCTGCGGGGACATTCCAGGTAATCATGAAGCTTGTTCTGAGAATAATCAAATTTCATTTTGTTTCTCCCAAAAAGCTGATAATGCTAAGAAAGGTATGGAAGGATTGGCATTTTTCCTGTTTTTATGATGCGTATCACCTGTATTCCAGGTAATGATCAATTCCTTTTTTGCTCTAGTAATTCCAACAAAAAACAGACGAATTCTTTCTGCTGCATACTCTAATCTGGCTTGTTCGGTTGCGAGCCCATATTCCAGGTAGAGGTTTTCAAGATTGCTTTCAGCCAATGCCTTAAGTTTTTGATTTATTTCTGCTTCCAGGTTAATTTCATCTTTGTAGATATGTTTTTCTGATATAAAATGATCTCCTATCGATGCCGAAGGAAAATCATAATCGTTTACTGACATCAAATAAACCCGATCCCACTCCAGCCCTTTGGCTTTGTGGTATGTTGTGACGACGACTTTACCTTTGTGCATTTCAGGATTAAAGCCGGCCTCCTCGTCAGAAAATCCCTGTAGTTTTCTGCGGTTTTCGGCTATTAATGTTAATTCTTCAGCAAACTGAGGCAGCAACCAATCAGGATGGTTTTTCGCATATTGTTCAAGTATGAGTGCCAATTTGTGTGCCAGGGCTAAATCGGCTGGTTTTTCAAATAATTCCTGGCTGATCGTGATAATAATTTGGTGTATTGGTAAATCGGCTGCTTTTAACCATCTTGATAATTGGGTTCTGAATTCAAGCAAAATTTGAACCTTATCATTTTCAGGTGGTTTTTTTTGACCTAATAAATGCTGTATCCAATCATGATCCGGGACAGGGAACAAGAATTCTTCTAGATAATTACATGTTCGAATCAGCTTGACAATTTCTTCCCTGGTCTGTCTCGATATTGAAAATTTGATTCGTGATAGGAAGTCAAATATTTTTATGAGTCGCGTGGTCTGATTTGGGCTTTCTAAAAAATTCAGAATCGAAGCCAGAATAGCAGCAGTGTTTCTGGTCGATTGGCTGGTTTGTAAAATTTCAACATAAGGGATTTTTTCTTTCTGCAGGGCTTCGACAATTTTTCCACCTCTGAAATTTCGGGGAACAAGTACAGCCACTGTACTATCAGTACTTACTGGTAACCACTTACCCAAAGAAACAATCACACTCTTAATTTCCTGTTCGGATGATTGTGCCTTACCAAACAGAATAATCTTCTCTGGGTGGTCTTCCGGGTTGGGCTGAGGGTCATATTTCGGGGTGGGTTCAATGAATGGCTTTGTTAATGAATTTCGTAATGCACGGTTGGGGTGATTTTGATTTGTCCAGCGAATTAATTCATTGGCAAGATTGATGATAGATTGTGTAGATCGACCCGAATTTGGCAGTGTTTTCGAGCTTACCTCAGGATGGGCAAGGAATTTTTTTAAATATTCAGGACTAGCCGTGGTGAATGATTCAAATATTGCCTGGTTTGGATCACCAACACGCACCCAATTACCGTTTTCTCCAACTAGCGTTTGTAAAATCACTTCCTGTAAACGACTGCTATCCTGAGCTTCATCTTCAAGGATGTATGGCCATTGATATCTCAACCGGTTTAAATAATCTGGATCAATCTGTAAGGACATAAGAGCCAGACGAATTAAATCATCAAAATCAACAGCTGATCGATAATTCAATGCTCTTTGATAGTCTTCATAAATATCTGCACCCAGGTTTAATAAAGAGTCATCAATTTTAAGCTCTGATAATCTTTTATAAATTTCCTGGGGTGATAATTGAAGATCTTTTGCTGTGCGAATGAAATTTGTACAGACAGATGAAATAGCAGATTGCCAATCTGATTTCTGATTCCGACTTAAGTTATTTGTATAATCCGGTTTACCCCAACGATCAATAAAATTTGGATTTCGTTTTAACCAGCTTTCGACAGAAGTATCCAGGATTTGGTTTGTCTCACGTTCATCAATAATTTCAAATTCGTTTCCTAAACCAACAAGATCAGGTCGTTCTCTTACGATATCATGCGCCAAGCCATGTAATGTTCTGACGCGATATCCCACCCCGGGAAGTAAACCGAATGATTCCATAAAACCTGAGATTCGAGTAGAAAAATTATTGACGGCTGCATTCACCAATGTAACAACCAGGATTTCCTGGTCATCTTCAATTTTGCCTTCAAACAGCAAATTGGCGGCCAGATAAGATAAGGTCTGTGTTTTTCCACTTCCAGGAACCGCAGAAATTCCCATTTTCCCACTGGTATATTTTAGAATCTCCAGTTGTTTTGGCCTTGGTCTAAACATTTTGATGCCCAATCTGGCGATGATATGTCCGCAAGATCCTTTGCGTGGCTTTCAGGAGCGGACCTGTTTGTTCATCGCCATTTTCGTTGTATCCGATTGTATGAAGAATGAGGTTGCCCGAACAGCGAAGCAATAATCCACTGATTAATTTCTCTAAATTTTTCTGATTATTTTCGTACTCATGGATATCAGTCCATTTCAATCCATCGATCCAATTTCTTGATAAAACATAGGGTTGGGTAAGTGGTTGCATTAACCTTTGCCACCAACCCATATTGCCTATATCCAACCAAAACTGAATTTCGACAGGTCTGTTTTGCATTAAAAATGTATGGGCTGGTGCCAGATATACTGCATCCTGCGGAGGTAAATCCCAGGTTTGCAAATACAAAGCAGATATAAGACCATTTTCCAACATGGTGATGTAATCCAGAGCCCAATTTTCGCCTGTTTTTTGAAAATGTGAATAAGTATTCTTTCTAAAATTTTGCATGGATTCAATCAATCGGCCAGTAATTTCTGCACCTTCATAATTTTCGTGAAAACCAAATCCGGGTTGAGACAAAATTTCTCCAAAAAAACTCGCCAAAAAAACATCCATTTCAGATTTGTTATTCTGGTAATTCATTAACCAGGAAAAAATTTTCTGATATTGAAATACTGCCTGGATTGTGATTCTTTCCAACATTTCAGGACGGACATCATCCATTGGACGCAGTGCAAAAGTAGTATTTTTGGATAAGACAATACGCGACAATAAATCAGCACGAATGGGATCCATATTCCCGATCGTCTGTGTAATTGCTGTTCGGAATTGATAAATGGAAGGTGATAGACCCCACTCCGGGTAAGCCAGTTTTGTCCACGAAATCAAGCCATGCGTAATTGATTCCTCTCGTAAACTGCGAGAAGGGCGATGCGTAACCAATTTGATATTTTTTTCATTCATCCTTTGTTGGATTTGGAAACGCAGAGCATTACTAACAAATGGTGCCAAAATCGCTATTTTCCCAGGGTCGATTCCCTCATTAATAAAATTATCGATTTGTTGCACGACACGGTCGATCATATCCGGATAAAACTTATGGTGGTGAAATGATAACCTTTTAAATCCAGGTTCTGAAATTCCACCAATCGGCTGATGAGATAACGCTTTTCCATAAATGGAAATTATTTCCTGAATAGGTGGGTCTGATATAAACGAATCATTGACCTCAATGATTTCCTGACAGCTTTTAGATAACCTGGCAGCACTGATGGGATCTGCACCCAAAAAGGAACGAAAGCCTGCATTTTCATCCTGGATCAGCAGTGCGCATTTAAGCCTTGGTAACCATTTCAAGATGAGGTCATGGGCTGATGGGGTATCCTCTTCAATATTGTCATATACCAAATATTCATAACTATTGAATAAATATTGTTGAATTAAAAATGATTCATGAATGACCTTATTAGAAATTTCATATTGAAGGGAGAAGTCAATGAGGTTGAATTCCAGACAGTAATCTCTGAAAGCGTTTGCGCATTCCTGCGCTTCTTCGTAAGCAATTAAGTGATTACTTTCCTTACTCCAGGCAGATTTTAATCGCATTGCTATTTCTTCATGGGGAAAGCCAACAAGTGCTGATTTATTGAGATTATCGAGGATTTGAGAGAGAATTCTTGGTTTTTCGGACTTTATGGATGAAAAAAAATTCTTTTCAAAAAAAGGTTCACATACCTTCGCCATAAAATATTGTGCGGATTCAATGTTTAAAAAGGTGGGGTAGTATTTGGGATGTTTAAATTTAAATTGAGGTGCAATGATGGGCCAAAACAAGCGAATAATTTTCTGGCTGATTCCACTGATGGTCTGAATTACAGGTAAGTTCCCGTTATAAATTTCAATGCTTTCCAAAAAGTCTGAATAGGTGAGCCCCAAAGATTTTTGTGGCACCAAAACAAGGATCCTATTACCGGGGGTATCCTGTTCCAAAAGATATTTCAGAAAAATCTTTCCAATGGTCGTCTTTCCGCTGCCTGCAAAACCAGTGAGGAATACACTTCCTTTAAGTGCTTGTTTGGCAATTTTTTCCTGATAATCTGTAAATAGCATTTGGATATCTCGATTTTCTGCGGATTACGATAGTATGTTACTGTGATTTTATAACATTTCGAAAAGCTAAATCACATCAGATTAATATTGATAAAATAATTGCACCCTGGAATGTCTATTTTTGGATCGTTATTGTTTTCTTTTTTCTTCCGGTAAGAAAATTGTTAACGGGCCGTGACCAGGCAGGTTGTCTTTTGATGAAAAACTTTCGAATGATAGGGATTCGAATGAGAAGAAGGCTCGCCAGGATAATTGCAATCGCAATAGCGAGGGCGTTAATGAATTTTAAGGCCATAAAGAAATGCAACAATAGAATAATTGCAGCTAGATAAACAAGGCGATGAAGTTGATTCCATTTTTTACCTAACTTTTGCATTGATTTTTTTGTGGAAGTAAATGTTAACAAGGTTAGAATCAGGAATCCAGTAACACCTAAAAGTATGTAAGGTTTCTCAATAATCGTTTGCCATATTAGATTCAAGTTGAATCCGTAATCCAAAATTAAAAAAGTAATAAAGTGCAATGTTGCATAAAAAGCAGAATATAAACCAAGTGGACGACGGACTTGATTAAAAGGACGCAGTCCAAAAATTATATTGAGTGGTGTACAAGCCAATGATAGAACTAACCAGATAATGGCTGTCCGTCCAGTTCTTTGTGTGATTTCCTGGATTGGATTGACCGTTAAATTGTTAGAAAAAGCATCCCAAACCAAAACCAGCAAAGGAATAATAGAGCCTAAATGGACAACCCACTGTAATCGATTGAATTTAAATTTTGGCATCAATGCTTTATCCAACAATTCTAATATGATTCTCCTGCAATCTTATGGAAGATCGCACGTGTTAGGAGTGTGTCATCTGCTGCGCGGTGAGAATTAGGAATAACAATGCCTAGATTTCTTCCGGCTTGTTCTAAACGAAATCTTCGATCTGAGCGCATATAATCGGAATACACCTTCATAACATCAAAGGCGTTTAATTTGGTCGTGTTTGGTATTTTATTGATTTCTAAAGATTGCTTGATCATCCGAATATCAAATTCCGCATTATACATGCCGATGGGATGGTTCAGCAAGAGATTTCGAATTGTGGACCAAATTTCTGCCCAGGAGGGGGAATTTGCGACCATTGCATTCGTTATATTGTTAATTGCGGTAGCGGAAGCCGGAATGGGTTTTTGAGGTCTTACAAAGGATTCAAAGATCACTTCACCCAATGAATTGACAATGGCAATCTCAATAATTTCATCGGTGCTTTCAAGTCCGGTAGTTTCGGTATCGAGATAGACTGGATCACTTTTAATCTTTTTCTTTGCGTATTCAACAACCTGTTGTCTGGTTACAAATTTGCTGTTAGAAAAGGAAGGATACATCAACAACCTATCGTATTATTGAAGATTCCAGTAGGATATTTCATCCAGTTGAAATGAAAAATTAGGTGTATTTACTCCAGCTATATAAGGACCAAAATATCCCGGAGCTGAAAATTTATCATCATCGATCGTCACGATTGGAATATTATTGATATAAAGATTATATTGATTTCCTGATTTTAGAATTCCAATTGTATTTTTCTGATTAGAGCCAGCGATTATGTTTTGATCATTCATCCATCCCTGTAAATTGGATAATCCGATATCCTCCCACTTTTGGAATGCATATCTGCCATCACAGGTTAATCCAAAATAATAACCAAAACCACTATCAAAATCAGGAGATTGAACAACGAGTCCGTATTGATCACTCCCTGCACAATCGTTTGTTTGAAAACTTGCCTGCAAATAATAATTTGCAGGTTTCTGACTGGTCAAACGCCAACCTCTCCAGCCTATTGCGGAAATGCTGGTCATCGTAAGTGAGCCATCAGAGACAATAATTTTTGTTTGACCATCATCGTATCCTTCAGGGTTTATACCAAAACGGGTTCCATCATCAAATGAATCTAACCAGTTGGGTGAACCAGTAGGAATACCCTGGGGGAGGGTTGTTGGGGTCAGAGAGGGTTCCTGAGTAGGCGTTACAGTTTCTATGGGTAAAATTGTTTCTGGGGTAAATTGGGTGGTAATTGTAGGAACTTCCGATGGAATGTCTATCGGCGCGTCGAGAGCTGGTGTAGTTGTCAAGAGATTTGCGACTTGAGACGCGATAATATCCGGACTGATCTCTGGTGAATTCGGGAGATTACAGCCAGTCACACTTACAATTATCATCAAAGATAAGATAAATAAAGTTTGTTTGAACATAAACAACTCCAAGGCTACAAACCTTGGGTTAATTATAGTCTAGTATTCTTCCTTAAATGCTTTATGTATAATTATCCCTATTGGACGACTGGTTGAACGATCTTATTTCATAAAGTTTTGTTGATACCTTATAATCAACCATAATTATGAAAACAGCTATTATACAACTTGATCCATTTGACAATGTAATTTCCATTAGGGAAAAAATTGCCTGGAGTAAAACTCAGAGGATATTATTGGTTTGGCCGAATAAGGGAAAAATAAAATTAGATCCAATGGATATTATTCTGATTTTGAGGTCTGCAGAACGATTGGGAGCCCAAATTTCGGTTGTTACTGATGAACCGGTGATCATTAATCAATTAAAAGAACTGGGAGTTTCTATATTTTCGAGTATTCCAGAAGCACAGAAGAAACCCTGGAGAAAACCAAAGATTAGAGATCAAGCTATATTATCGAAAAATTCCGATCGAAATTGGAACCAAATAAATTTCGATAGAAAAAGTCAAAACCAAAATAAGGAATTAACTATTCATATCCGTTGGATAGTATTTGCTGTTGGATTGCTGTCTACTTTATTCATCATATTGATTTTCATTCCTTCTGCACAGATTACCTTATCCCCCATGCTTGAGAAACAATCAGTACAAATGAATTTTCGATCTGATCCTACTATTAAAGAAATCAACATGACAGGCGCAATTCCAGTAAACATTGTTGAAATTGAAATAGAGGGTCAATTGGAAGGGAATAGTACTGGTATTATTCGAATTCCTGATAAAAAAGCAACCGGAGAAGTGACTTTCAGAAATTTATCCGATAAAGAAATTTTTATTTCTGAGGGAACAATCGTGCGAACAGGTGGTGATCCATTAATCCGTTTTGAAACGACCAAGGAAGCAATATTAAAACCAGGAATTGAATCTCAAATTGAGGTACCCATTTTGTGTTTGTCAGGAGGCACGATCGGTAATGTGCCAGTTGGGAGTATCACATCCATAGAAAATGATCTGGGTGGAAATATCGTTGTGGTTAATAACGATGCAATCTATGGTGGTGTTGATATAAAAACATTTTCACCAACAGAAAATGATTATCAAAAATTGAAAATCGAACTTATAGAACTATTGGAAATGAAATCAATTGAGGAAATCAGAGCAACAAATTCTCAAGCAATTTTGATTCCAAAAAACTCAATAAGAATTGATGAAATTATTGTTGAAGAGAGAATTCCTGCGGTTGGCGATCCAGCTGAGAGATATGTTTTAAGAGTTAGAGCAAACGTATCGGGCTGGGTTCTTACTGAAGAAGACGTTGAAAAATCAGTTGAGTTGGCTATGAATGCGGATTTAAATAGTCAATTCAATACAAATGAAAAAGATATAGATATTGAAATTATTGATGATTCCGTAATTATGGATGAAAATGGACTCCAATGGGAAGTCAAAGCGACTCGAGAAATTTCACCTTATATTGATGAAAACTTTATCATTCAGAATATCCTTGGGTTAAAGATTGAGACCGCAAAATCAATCATCAAAAATGAAATTAAGTTGAGTAATGAACCGATAATTGTAATTTCACCATCGTTTTGGAAATATTTGCCATTTCTTCCATTTAGAATTAATATGGTGATTGATGGAAAATGAATTAAAGAAAATCATGGCAATCGATCCCGGTGCGGAAAGAATTGGGGTTGCAATCAGTGATTTTACAGCAACTATTGCGAATCCGATTACTGTTATCAAACATGTACAGAGGAATAAGGATGCTGAACAGATTGTTAAAATTGCTCTGGAAAATTCTGTAAAATTAATCATAATTGGTCAGGCCTTCTATTCGAATGGTGAACCAAATCCTTCCGGGAGAAAATCTGCACGACTGGCGGATGCAATCATGCAAATCACGGATATTCCTGTCATTTTATGGGATGAACATGAAAGCACACAATTAGCCAGAAAAGCTCGTAAAGAGATGGGCGTTAAGAAAAAGAAGCAAATTACGCATATGGATGATCTGGCGGCTACAATCATTTTACAATCGTATCTTGATTCACTCTCAAAGAATGCCAGTTATTCTAATAATTTACTGGAGCCCTGATGGCTAAACAAAAGAAGAATCGACTTCAAAGTTGCTTATTAATCCTTTTTATGATTAGTATTATCGGGTTATTGGGGGGATTGGCCTGGTCATATACTGTCGTTGCACATGATGTGAAATTAATCTATGGTGATCCAGATCCATCCTTGAGCTTTTATAAAAATTTCGCGTATACAACCAGGCTATATTTTTCTGAGGGGAATTTGTTGGTTGACCAAAATAAACAAAGTGATGATTATTATTTTGAAATTCTTCCAGGAGAAACGGTTGGCCAAATTGCTTTTCGATTGAAGATGAATGAGCTCATTCAGGATTCGGAAACCTTTAATGATTTTTTGATTTACAAGGGTTATGATCGCAAAGTTCAATCCGGGTATTTCCTCATCAAACCTGAGATGAATGGTGTTGAAATTGCTGAAAAGATAATCAATCCAATTCCTGATAGAGTACGTTTTATCATCCTGCCGGGTTGGCGCATGGAAGAAATCGGAGGCATTTTACCAGAATCAGGATTGGATATAAATCCAGAAGAGTTTTTGCAGTTGGTTAGAAATCCTTTGCCGGAATGGTTACCCACCGAGTTACAGGGAGTAACTTCCCTGGAAGGTTACCTGTTTCCTGGTGAATACCTGGTGGATAGAAAAATAACAACCATTGATTTTTTACAAATATTTTTGAGTGCATTCTTAGAGAATTTAAACGATGAACATCTGAATGCTATCAAAGAAAAAGGATTAACATTAAATCAGGCTATTATCATTGCTTCGATGGTTGAAAGAGAAGCTGTAAACTTCGATGAGATGCCTATGATTGCAGCGGTATTTCTGAATAGAAATTTAATTGGCATGAAATTTGATAGTGATCCTACTGTCCAATACGCAGTGGGTTATAACATCAGTCAAGCAACCTGGTGGACTAATCCATTATCTTTGAATGACCTGCAATTTGATTCCCCATTCAATACCTATTTGTATAATGGCTTGCCACCACACGCGATTTGTAATCCGAGTTTGAATGCTATCAAAGCGGTTGCATTTGCACCAGAAACACCTTATTATTATTTTCGGGCGAAATGTGATGGATCCGGTTACCATAATTTTGCGGAAACGTATGAAGAACATTTAGGAAATGGTTGTCCTTGAGGAGAGAAAATGGAAATTTTAGGTCTTGACATTGGTGGCTCCGGAATTAAAGGAGCGATGGTTGATACAGTATCAGGTAAATTGATGACAGATCGGTATCGGATTGATACACCTGAAGGGGCTGAACCATCAGATGTGGCAAAGACAGTTCATCAGATTTGTCAATATTTTCATTATTCTGGACCAGTAGGTGTTGGGTTCCCTGCTATTGTTCAACATGGAATCGTACTATCTGCGGCGAATGTTTCCAAAAATTGGATAGGCCAAAATTTGAATGTTTTGCTTTCTCAGGAAACCGGAAATCAAATTTTTAGTTTGAATGATGCCGATGCTGCGGGAATTGCAGAAATGAAGTTTGGGGTTGGACAGGAATATCTCAAGGGTGTTGTGATTCTCATAACCATTGGAACTGGCATTGGTTCTGCCATTTTTACCGATGGTGTGCTTGTACCTAATACGGAATTTGGACATATGAAAATTAGGGGAAAGGACGCAGAAGATCGCGCTTCAGATGCTGTTCGTCAGGAAAATGACTTATCCTGGAAAAAATGGGGAGAACGGTTTAATGAAATTCTTGTTACATTGGAAGCTTTGTTTTCGCCTGACCTGTTTGTCATTGGTGGGGGAATCAGCAAAAAATTTGAAAAGTATGCTAAATATTTTACAGTTCAGACAAAAACAATACCAGCTTTGTTATTAAATCAAGCTGGCATTGTAGGGGCTGCTATATATGCAAAAGAACAATCAGAGCCATCAGGATAATATTCCTCCCTCTGTGAATTTTCTAAGATCACTAAAAACATTCAGGATGTCAGACTCCTGAAGAGGTTGTTGTGTGTTCTTGTTTATCAACAATCCATTTTTGACTTTTTCCAAAGCAATTTCCCGGATCGTAATATTTCGTGAAATTGCTTCTTTAACTAATGCCGCTCCCACCTGATATCCAATTAATGGGTTGAGAGCAGTCACTAAAATTGAATTCTTTTCTAACCAACCCTCTGCTTTTTCTACATTTGCGGTAATACCTATGACACATTTATTGGTAAATGCATCCATGCTGCCTATCATTACATGCATCATTTCAAATAAATTATGAGCGATAATGGGCATCATCACATTCAATTCGAGTTGACCTGCTTGAGCTGCAAGGCTGACTGTGGTGTCGTTTCCCAATATGTGATACATCGTCATATTGAGCATCTCAGCCAGAACTGGATTTACCTTGCCCGGCATAATACTCGAACCTGGTTGAACGGGTGGTAATCTAATTTCATCCAGTCCAGTTGCTGGGCCAGAAGATAATAAACGGAAATCATTGGCGATTCTTGTTAATGTAACTGCTAAAATTCGCAATGATGATGAAAAATCAACCATATCAGCCATGGATTGCATTGATTCAAATAAGTCATCGGATGTGTGTAATTCT
>JAHYJK010000105.1 GCA_019429225.1 Anaerolineaceae bacterium | reverse complement strand
GACCAGCCTGGTTGGATTACTTTCGGCTCGTGTAGCCGCGGGTGTCGCCCGTGACCTGCGTGATTCTGTCTTTGTACGCGTCACCAATTTTGCCAAAGCGGAAATTGAGAAGTTTTCAACCGCATCCCTGATCACACGCTCCACCAACGATATCACTCAGATTCAGATGGTCACGATGATGATTATCAGGATGGTGTTTTTTGCCCCTATTATCGGTATTGGAGGTATCATCCGGGCTTTGGATAAAGCGCCTTCTATGTGGTGGATCATCGCTGGCATGGTAGTAGTATTACTGGCAGTGGTGGCAATCGCTTTCTCCGTTACCATTTCGCGATTCAAACTGATCCAGAAGTTAATCGACAATTTAAACCGGGTGATACGCGAAAATTTAAGCGGTATGATGGTGGTGAGAGCCTTCAATCGCCAGCAATTTGAGGAACAGCGCTTCGATAAAGCCAATCTTGATCTGACAGGCAATATGTTATTCGTTAGCCGTGTGATGGTTGTTCTTATGCCCATCATGATGTTTCTGATGAGTGCGGTCTCGATACTTGTCATTTGGGTTGGTGCCCATGAAGTAGCTCAAGCCCGGATTCAGGTCGGCGATATGATGGCCTTCATCCAATACTCCATGCAGATCTTCTTTGCCTTTATGATGATGGCTATGATGTTCATTATGTTGCCGCGTGCTTCCGCATCTGCAGAACGAATTGTGCAAGTATTGGATACCGAGCCCAGTATTGTTGACCAGCCAAATCCCATGCATTTTCCAGTACAATTCCGTGGCGTTGTGGAATTTCGCAATGTTTCTTTCCATTACCCGGATGCAGAAGAGGATATCCTGCATGATA
The DNA here is from genome assembly GCA_019429225.1 of Anaerolineaceae bacterium. Classification (GTDB taxonomy): domain Bacteria; phylum Chloroflexota; class Anaerolineae; order Anaerolineales; family Anaerolineaceae; genus UBA6170. The sequence continues at coordinate 11,977 of JAHYJK010000105.1, read as the reverse complement.
TCTCCTTTACAGCCTGTCCTGGTGAGACAACCGCCTTTATAGGCACAACCGGATCTGGTAAATCAACCATTGTCAACTTGATCCCTCGTTTCTTTGATGTCACAGGTGGTTCAATCCTCCTGGATGGTGTAGATATCCGTAATGTTTCCCAAAAGGAATTACACTCAAAAATTGGATATGTACCTCAAAGGAGTAATCTCTTTTCTGGCACCATCGAATCGAATCTTCAAATGGGTGATGAAGAAGCCACCCCACAGGAGATTCAAACAGCCATCGATATTGCACAAGCAGCTACATTCATCAAAGATAGAGAGGATGGCTTACAAGCCGAAATTTCCCAGGGCGGTACGAATGTTTCGGGAGGTCAACGCCAACGTCTGGCGATTGCCCGTGCGCTGGTGAAGAAAGCATCCATCAACATATTTGACGATAGTTTTTCAGCACTGGACTATAAAACAGATGCCGCTTTGCGCAACGCACTGCGTAAATATGTGGCTGATTCGGTCGTCTTTATCGTTTCACAACGGGTTGCTACGATAAAATCTGCGGATCAGATTGTTGTTCTGGATGAAGGTAAGGTGGTTGGAAAAGGCACCCATCATGAGCTAATGAAAACGAACGAGATATATCGCGACATTGCCCTATCACAATTAAGCCAGGAGGAATTGGCATGAGCGACACAACCAACAAAAACACAGTTCCCAATATTGATGGGAAAGAAAATAACAAGGAAAATAAAACCGCAACAACACGTCGGCAAGGTAGCTCACATAGTGGCCCATTCGGACGCGGTGGTCCCATGGCAATGATGAAAGGCGATTCCGCTCGAGACTTCAAAGGTACCATGAAGAAATTAATTGCCTATCTGGGACCTCACAAACTGGTAACAGTGATTGTCATCATTCTTTCGATGGTTTCGACTGTCTTCACCATCTTTGGGCCAAAGATCCTGGGAAATGCAACCACGAAGCTTTTTGAAGGCGTAATCGAGCAAATCACCGGTTCCGGACCTGGCATTGATTTCAACGCCATTGGCCAGATTCTTCTGACTGCATTGGGATTATATGTCCTGGCTGCGATACTGTCATATGTACAGGGCTGGATCATGGCTGGCGTTTCGGTGGATATCACCTACAACCTGCGTCGGAATATTGCTGCTAAAATCAACCGCATGCCTTTGAAATATTTCGACGGCACCAATCACGGCGAAATCCTCTCCCGTATAACCAACGATGTGGATACCGTCAATCAGACGCTCAGTCAGAGTCTCTCACAAATCATCACCTCCATCACCAGCGTGGTGGGTATCTTAATCATGATGCTGACCATCTCATGGCAAATGACACTGGTCGCTCTTCTAGTCATCCCGTTGTCCCTGGTAATCGTTCAGTTCATTGTAAAACGCTCGCAAAAATACTTCCGCAAACAACAGGATTATCTCGGTAACGTAAACGGACATATTGAAGAAATGTTCAGCGGACATGTGGAAGTGAAAGCCTTCAACGCTGAAGAACGCAGCATCAAAACCTTTAGTGAATTGAACGTAAAGCTTTATGACACAGCCTGGAAATCACAATTCCTGTCCGGTATCATGATGCCAATGATGAACTTTGTGGGTAACCTCGGGTATGTAGGTGTGGTCGTGGTAGGTGGATATCTCGCCATCCGCAATCTGATTACTGTGGGTGACATTCAAGCCTTCATCCAGTACGTGCGCTCCTTCACTCAACCCATCACCCAGCTGGCTAATATCTCCAATGTCCTGCAACAGACAGCTGCAGCTGCAGAACGGGTATTCGAATTTCTGGAGGAAGAAGACCAGGTTCCTGAGGTTGAGAATCCGATCAATTTGACAGGCGTCGAAGGCAGTGTTGAGTTCAGAAATGTACGCTTTGGGTATGATCCCGAAAAGATCATCATCAATGATTTCTCTACCAAAGTAGAACCAGGCATGCGGGTTGCGATTGTTGGCCCGACTGGTGCCGGGAAAACCACATTAGTAAAATTGTTGATGCGTTTCTATGATGTCAATAAAGGCGCGATTCTCATTGACGGTCATGATATTCGTGATCTGCGCCGTGAGGATCTGCGCTGCATGTTTGGTATGGTATTACAGGATACCTGGCTGTTTAATGGCAGCATCCTGGATAACGTTCGTTATGGTAGCGATAACGCCAGCGATGAACAGGTATACGCCGCCACCAGAGCAGCACACGCCGATTACTTCATCCGCGCGTTGCCGGGTGGATACAATATGGTATTGAATGAAGAGACAACCAACATCTCTGCTGGCCAGAAGCAGCTTCTAACCATCGCACGTGCATTCCTGATTGACCCCGCCATGCTGATTCTGGATGAAGCCACCAGCTCGGTCGATACCCACACTGAATTGCTGATCCAGAAAGCTATGCGCAATCTGATGGAAAACCGCACCAGCTTCATCATCGCCCACCGTCTCTCCACCATCAGGGATGCCGATTTGATCCTGGTACTGAATGAAGGTGACATCGTTGAACAGGGTAACCATGAAGAGCTACTGAAAAAAGGCGGCTTCTATGCCGAGTTGTATAATAGCCAGTTTGCACCGGTGGTGTAATTGAAGTTTAAAGTAGACCGTTGAGAGTCAAAAACAAAAAAGCCGTTGTGAGAAACAAAATCACGACGGTTTTTTAGACTATATTTATTTGAAGTACTTAGATTACCCACCTCAGCTCAACAGACGTCCATTATCCTGAGGAACAACATGTAATTGCAAACCCAACGCTTTAATTACTTTGAGAATAGTAGCAAATTCCGGATTTCCATTTTCGGATAGAGCTTTATATAAACTTTCACGGCCTAGTCCTGTTTGTTTTGAAATCTGGGTCATACCTTTTGCTTTGGCGATATCACCAAGAACTGCTGAAATTAATGCAGAATCACCTTCTTCCAATGCGGCTTCTAAGTAGGCTATGATATCTTCTTCCGTCTCTAAATGATCTGATGCATCCCATAAACTTGTAGTTATTCTTTTCATATCATCCTTTATTATTTGGGTAATTTCATGAGCTCTGCTTATAATCCTGAGGTTTTCAAACCATTTTTTATATCACTGTTTGGCGAATCTCGATGTTCATTTATTCAATGTATCCTATAAGATACGTTAATACAAGGATTAATAATGACAGGATTATTTGATGGTTGTTAATCCCAATTCATGTCTCCTATATCACATTTAAAGCCCAATACTTGAATGACTCATCACCGTTCGATTAATATACACAACGCTTGTAATAAATCATTGTTATTACTACAATGGTAGATATCCTCTCAATCATGTGACTTCTCAATTCTCTTTTGGTGAGATGAGCCAACCATATTAAAAAATTGGAGATGAAAATGCAAAAATCTGAAGCTGTTATTCGTGAATTGCTATCTCTCGCACAAATAGAGGTCAACGGAAAAAATGCCTGGGATATTCAGGTACATGATGATCGCTTTTTCGTGCGTGTCTTGCGAGATGGTTCGCTCGGTTTGGGAGAATCTTACATGGAAGGCTGGTGGGATTGCGCTGCGATTGATGAATTAATCACGCGGGCACTCAAAGCTCACCTGGATGAAAAAGTAAAGAATGAAACACGCTATCTCTTTGAGGTTCTGCGCGCAAAAATCTTCAACCGGCAATCTGCAAGCAGGGCTTTTGAAGTTGGCATCAAACATTATGATCTCGGAAATGACCTCTATCAACGAATGCTGGATAAACGCCTGAATTACACTTGCGGGTACTGGAAAGAAGCGCAGAATCTGGATGAAGCCCAGGAAGCGAAGCTGGACCTGGTATGTAAAAAGATTGGTGTCAGGCCAGGAATGAAAATTCTGGAACTCGGTTGTGGCTGGGGTGCTTTTGCCAAATATGCAGCAGAAAATTATGGAGTTTCAGTCGTTGGATTAACCATCTCCAAAGAACAGGTGGCGCTTGGAATGGAATTATGCAAAGGATTACCGGTGGAAATCCGCTTGCAGGATTACCGCGAAGTGGAAGGCAAATTCGACGCCGTTATTTCCATCGGCATCATGGAACACGTGGGATACAAGAATTACCGTACTTACATGCAGGTTGTCCAGCGCTGCTTGAAAGAAGGTGGGATTGGCTTTTTACACACGATCGGCAGGAATAATTCTATTACCACCGGAGAGCCATGGTCTGACAAATATATCTTTCCCAATGGCATGTTGCCTTCGATCACTCAACTAGGTTCAGCGATGGAAGATTTATTCGTTATGGAGGATTGGCACAATATTGGTCCTCACTATGATCCCACGCTTATGGTCTGGCATGCGAATTTTGAAAGAGCCTGGCCGGAGCTGCAACAGAAATATGGGGATACATTCTATCGCATGTGGCGTTATTACTTACTGAGCAGTGCCGGAGGTTTTCGTTCACGCAACACACAACTGTGGCAGATTGTTTTCACTCATATGGGCACACCACAGCCGGACTGCAGGTTCAGTTAGCTAAGATGAAAAATGTTGACGTCATCATTGTTGGTGGTGGCCCTGCAGGTGCAGCCTGTGCCTGGAAGCTAGCCCAACATCAGGTTAACTTTCTTGTATTGGATAAAGCCACCTTCCCACGCGTGAAACCCTGCGCCGGTTGGATCACCCCCCTCGTCCTTCGCGATCTGGAAATCGATCCGGCAGATTATCCATTCGGTATTAAACACTTCACCAATTTTCAGGTATCCATAAAGGATTTCCATTTCAAACTGCGTACCAACCAATATGCTATTCGCAGAGTCGAATTTGATGATTGGCTTCTGCATCGTTCTGATCCAGCGCTTGTCCATCATACCGTTAAGGAAATCAGGGTAGAGGATGATCGCTATCTGATTGACAAAACGTTTTCAGCGAAAACCATCGTCGGTGCAGGTGGAACAAACTGTCCTATCCAAAAAACCTTCTTTAAGAATGAATTGAATGGCCATAAAGGGGCTTTGATTGTCGCACAGGAAGAAGAATTTGCTTATGAATACCACGACGATCGCTGTCACTTATGGTTCTTTCAGAACGGACTACCTGGTTACGCCTGGTATGTACCCAAAGCCAATGGATTTGTAAACGTAGGTTTGGGTGGTAGTGCAGCGAAGCTGAAATCCAATAATGACACTTTAAAGCATCATTGGGCACTGCTGGTTGAGAAACTTGACAAAATGGGATTGGTTAAAGGTCACGAGTATAAACCAGTCGGGCATTCTTATTTTCTGCGTGGAAAGAACCCTGTTGTGCGTCAAGGAAATGCATTCATCATTGGGGATGCCATCGGGTTGGCTACTCGTGATATGGGAGAAGGGATCGGTCCAGCGATCCAGAGTGGAATCCGGACGGCAGAAGCCATTCTATCCAGCCAGGACTACTCAGTCAAATCAATCCAGAAATATTCGTTTCCCTCGCTGCTTGGGTTTCGATAAGTCATAAGTGAAAATTGGAACAATATTTTCTCCATATTCGTCTATACAATATCCAATCCTGAATGCACAGAACCCATCAAAGGGGAGAGCGTTTTCCCCCAGTGCAGTCATCAGGAGGTACAGAAATGTCCTCTAAATCCCTTTTCACCCTGATTGTATCGATCGGAATGATATTCCTGACAGCCTGCAACCTGACCACAGGTTCTGACAAAACCGACTCAGACATTGCAGATATGCCCAACCCGGCCTCCGTGTTCTGTGAAGAAAACGGTGGAACCCTTGAAATTCGTACCGCAGAAGATGGTTCTCAGGCTGGCGTCTGCGTCCTCCCGGATGGCAGCGAATGTGATGAATGGGCTTTCTATCGCGGCGAGTGCAAACCCGGTGATAGCCTCAATATGGGTGCCAACATGCCCAACCCGGCATCCGTGTTCTGCGAGGAAAACGGTGGAACCCTTGAAATCCAGACTACGGAGGATGGTTCTCAAGCCGGTGTCTGCGTCTTCCCGGATGGCAGTGAATGTGATGAATGGGCTTTCTTTCGTGGTGAATGCCAGACTGGTGATACCACCACTCAAAACCCGGTTGTAGCCGTAGAACTGGCTGAAGATGGTTCCTACATCTATCAAAATCCTGATCCAGGTTACAGCTTCCATTATCCATCTGACGCAATCATCACGGAAAACGATGAACCAACCAGGAGTTTTACCATTCAAGGTCCTCTTGAGAACGACGAACATTGGCCAGTGATCTTCATCGCCCACCCACAGGATCGGGAGGAATTTCGTCTACCTCAGGATGCTGACCTGGAGCAATGGTTAAAGGATCATAATTTGATTGACGCAGAGCGTTATGATCTGGTCGAAATTGGTGGTTCTACCGCTGTTCACACCCGCATCGATAGCGGTAGTGGTCAATCATACAACTTTGATCATTATTACTTCGCCAACAAAGATCAACTATATTCCATCGTCATCCTGCATACCGGTGGCAAAGAGGATTGGGATTTGCACAATCACTTTCTTTCAAACTTCCAGTTTGATTCTTAACAACACCATTTACCCCAAACCAGGCTGTTGTAAACCCAAAAAAATCAACAGTCTGAAATGCGGTAAATTAAATCAAATAAATCTAAAAGAATTCAAGGTACCTGGTTTAATACTCACCTGGTTATCAGCGGTAAAAACACGCCCCATAGTCGATCACTTTCGTAGGCACCAATATCACATATCGCCACACCATCGCCATCACCATCAACAGGGCGGGAATTTCCACGCTGGTCAAAGGCAAGACAATCCGTGTTAGTGCCGGCATCGATTGCAGGAGAACCAAATAGGAACGCGTGTGTAAAGGTATTTCCTCCATAATCTCCCAATGGTGTCAACTTTGGATCCACACCCGTGATATCTCCTACAGCTAAAAATTCACAATTGCCCACCGAACCTACCAGGTTATATCCTGAAGAAATGACCGAACCAGAATATTCCAAACCACAATCGTGGTTTAGTTGTAGTGAGTTGAATTCAAAATTATCCGCGAGGATAGATTGTTCGATCTTCACCTCACCATCTTGAGATGAGAATAAACCACCTCCATTACCTACATCATCCATATCTGCATCAGCTATATTTTTGACAATCGTAGAATGAGAAATTGTAGTTACTGCTCTGGAAAATACACCTCCACCATTGGCATTTGCACTATTGCCACTTATCGTGCTGTTCATAATAGTCAAACTTCTGCCTGATATTGCAGCAATACCTCCCCCATCTTCATTCGAAAAATTTTCAGAAATAAGGCTATCTTCAATTACCAACATGGAGTTCTCAGTCGTCTGGAAAATTCCACCCCCACTACTATGATTGGCAATATTACCCGAGATCGAAGAATTTTGAAGCGTGATGATCGAATCTTGATTAAATATTCCTCCACCAGTTTTTGCTTCATTATCAAGAATGTTACTTTGGGTGATTTCAATGTTACTTTCGTAAGCATAGATTGCACCACCATATTCGCTTGAATTGTTGTTAACCAGAGTTGATTGATTGATGCTTACGTCACAAGAATCAATGTGAATTCCACCGCCATACGCCAGGCTACTATTATCCTTAATGACAACAGAGTCCAACATCAATTGGGGAGAATTACTCGCACCATAACAATAAACCACAGAAGTATAATCAAAATGTCCATTGACAATACTCAATTGGGAGATTGTAACAAGGCTGCAACATCAATTTTAAATACTCCATTGCTGACAACACTCGCATCGATGATTGTCTTTGATGGTCCAGCCCCGATTACCGTCAAAGGACTAAAGATGAAAAGGGGATCCAATTCATCCATAGTCAAAGTATATGTTCCTTCCTTCAGGCTGATGGTGTCTGGATTACTGGTTTCATTTGCCTTTTTGATGGCTTCGCGCAGTGAGCAATCTGTAGGCATACAATCACCATTGCTGTCTGTAAACTTTGTGACAGTAATTGTTTCTGCCATAACTAATTGGTGTGGGGTGCTCAGTAGAGCACACATTTCTAAAAAAATAATAACGATACTAAAGGTGATATTCTTTTTCATTTTCATTGAAAGGTTCCTCCCTAAAAATGATAACAAGGAAAACAAGCCAGGTAATAACTCAGAATTTGGAGTTATTCTTAAAAATAGTAAATGTAATTGAATATAAAAAGTTTAAGAGGTTGAAAATTTATAATTAATTATACAATAGTTCTGCATTTATATCCTTTGGAAGCTGACCATATCCAACCCAATTGAGATTATAATTAATATGATGTTAATCGCATCGCACCATCAATCGCCTAATAAGGGTGATTATCCAATTATCACAGATTGCATCGATCATTGACAATCGATTGACATAGTCATATAATCTCTCGCTTTATATGATGGAGTTGAGTTTTCAATTCCAGGACAAGGTAACAATGAACTTAGATGATAAAAATGGTACCACAGTACAAATTCGCAGCGCTGATTTTAAGCCACGCCGCAATTTTACCAATTGGTTGATCGGGAAACCTCTGCAAACAGCAGATGCTCCACACCAGACCATAGGTAGAGCGATCGGCCTGGCTGTTTTCTCTTCGGACGCGCTATCCTCCGTGGCTTATGGTCCACAGGAATTAATGATGATGCTGGCTGCTGCTGGCATGGTGTCGCTTCAATACTCTCTTCCTTTGGTACTTTGTATTGTTGGTTTGTTAGCCATATTAACCATCTCTTACGAACAAACGATCCATGCATACCCCAATGGGGGTGGTTCTTATATCGTTTCCAGAGATAATTTAGGATATTTACCAGCCTCTATTGCTGGAGCTGCTTTATTAACAGATTACATCCTGACCGTAGCAGTATCGATTTCTGCCAGCGTAGCCCAAATTGCTTCAGCTTTTCCTGGTTTATTACGATGGCGAGTAGAATTGGCCATTGTTTTTATCATGTTAATTATGATCATCAATCTGCGTGGGGTTAAAGAATCGGGGGTGACCTTTGCCATCCCAACTTATTTCTTTATTGTCATGATGTATATCACCATTATTGTTGGATTGGTACGTTACTTCGCCGGCACATTGGGAATTGTTGCGAACCCACCAGAATTAACGATCCTGGCAGAACCACAGGCTTTAGGTTTGTTCTTATTGCTAAAGGCGTTTGCCAGTGGGACGGCTTCTGTCACAGGGGTGGAAGCAATTTCAGATGGTATCACTGCCTTTCGTGAACCACGCAGTAAAAATGCTGGAGCAACTTTAATTTTAATGGCATTGATTCTGGGTTCAATGTTAATTGGTGTCACTTTCCTGGCTGGTCAGGTCAGTGCTATCCCTTCCGAACACGAGACTCTGGTTTCTCAAATTTCACGTACGGTTTTCGATGGACGTGGATTCCTTTATTTATTAACAATAACCGGAACAACAGTAATTTTGGTTATGGCAGCGAATACTGCCTTTGCGGATTTTCCCCGTCTGGGTGCAATCACTGCGAAAGATGGATTTTTACCCCGGCAGTTAACCTATCGTGGTAGCCGACTTGTTTATTCACGTGGAATTATGGCTCTTGCTTTGCTGGCATCTCTACTGATCGTTCTTTTCAGAGCGAATGTATCTGGACTGATTCCATTGTATGCTATAGGTGTGTTCCTTTCCTTTACCTTATCACAATCTGGCATGGCACACCGTTGGTGGAAAAGTGGGCACTTACAACCAGACCAGGTAAAAGTTGAGCAAGGATCTGAGGTTAGGTATGAGAAAAATTGGGTAATAAAAATGTTCATCAACGGGTTTGGTGCAGTAGTGACTTTTTTCGTCACCATCATTTTTGCAGTCACCAAATTTGCAGATGGCGCCTGGGTCGTAGTAATTTTATTACCAATACTCGTAGTGATATTTTTTTCCATCCATCGACATTACCAAAATTTGGCAGCCCATCTTACATTGGAGAAATATGCCGGGCTGCACCCACTGGGTAGACACCGTGTTATCATACCTATTGCCAGTGTACATCAAGGAACATTGAAAGCGCTCAAGTATGCCGAATCATTGTCTAAAGATGTAACAGCTTTACATGTATCTATCGACGAGGATGAAGCTGAAAAATTAAAAAGAAAATGGGAAACCTGGGGTGATGGCGTTCGGCTGGTGATCCTCGAATCACCATACCGCTTGATGATAGAACCCGTCATTGATTATGTTGCAGAATTATCTGAAAATCGATCAGAAAATGAAATGATTACCATTGTCATTCCCCAATTTATTCCGAGACGTTTCTGGACAAATGCATTGCATATGCGAACTGCGGATACTTTACGAAAAGTGTTGATGGGGCAGAAAGATATCATCATTGTGGAAGTCCCATATCAGGTTGATTAAAAGACAGAGGATAAGTTATGAAAGTAATTATTGTGGGTTGTGGGCGATTAGGATCTGAGTTAGCACACTTGCTGTTTCAGCATCAGAATGAAGTGTCGATGATTGATCTGGAAGAGTCAGCATTTGAGATCTTAAAACCGGATTTTCGGGGTCATCTGGTTGTAGGGGATGCCCTCAGCCAGGATGTGTTAAAACGCGCTGGTATTGAAACAGCCGATGCTGTAGCTGCTGTTACCAGTGTGGATGCAATCAATCTGGTAATTGGTAAAGTTGCAAAGGAAATATTTAACATTAGAAACGTGGTTGCTCGAAATTTTGAACCGAGCGTAGGTGAGATTTTTGAGCTCTTCAATCTAGAAGTCATTAGTGGCACCAGTTGGGGTGCTTCACGACTGGAGGAAATGATCCTGAATGAGCAGTTTAAGGTGGTTTATTCCTTTGGTAATGGTGCTGTGGATTACTATCAGGTCATCGTTCCAGAGAAATGGGTGGGTAAGAAAGTAGCAGATTTAGAGCAAAATCCAGGGCAATCCATTCTGGCATCGATTACCCGTTACGGCAAATCTTTCATTCCAAATATGGATGATGTGCTGGAAGCTGATGACCATTTGCATTTCAGTGCAACCCATGCAGGGATTGAAGCATTACGTCTAAAATTTGGCAACCTTACGCAGGAGGTGTGATATGTTTGTTATCATTGCAGGAGGTGGACGCACCAGTACTTACCTGGCTCGCAATTTGCTTAAACAGGATCATACCGTACGTGTCATTGAATCTCGGCCCAAGGTAATAGCCAGCTTACATAAAGAATTACCAACTGAAGTGATTATTGAGGGGAACCCAATGAATTCAGATGTATTCAAGCAAGCAAAACCTGAAAAAGCACAGGTGTTTGTGGCTGTTACCACCAATGATGAAGAGAATTTGGTGCTTTGCTGTATCGCTCGCACTAAATATAACATCAATCGCACGATTGCACGGGTCAATAATCCACGTAATGCCTGGTTATTCAATCAAACTTTTGGTGTAGATGTACCCGTAAATCACGCAGAGATCATGTCCAGCCTGATAGAAGAGGAAATGTCACTTGGCGATATGATGACCCTATTAAAATTACGTAAAGGCAATTATGCTTTGGTCGAGGAAAAAATTCCACCCAGAGCCATTGCCATCGGGCAAGCTATCAAAGATTTGAATTTACCCGAACAATGTGTGCTGGCAGCCATTTTCCGCAAAGGTGAGGTTGTGGTACCACATGGAAATACGGTGTTTGAGGTTGGCGATGAGGTGATGGCCATCACCGACCAAGAAGGAGCAAAACAATTTCAAAAAGTATTTTCGGATTTAAACACCGTGAATGGAAAAAATCAATAAGCATTTGAGTTCATGAGCTGTTAAGCCATTAAGGGTAGGGATGAAGGATTGGAGAATGAACGCCGTTTTCCAATCTGAATTTCATTCTCCAATCCTTCATCTACGAGCCCAATCAACCAAATCTCCATAATGGAAATGTTATTTTGATGATGTGGTTTATTCGCTTTCATCGTCCCCTTTCAAAATCCGGATGGTGATTTCGCAATCATTGAATCATGAGAGGATAAAAAAATCCAGTAATATCGATGGAATTTCGGTGGAATCATCCCCTTTCTG
>JAHYJK010000104.1 GCA_019429225.1 Anaerolineaceae bacterium | reverse complement strand
CCCTCCGGGACAAAATGATCGTACAGGAGAATCCAGAATATAGCCGGGATTATCTTGACCCGCAAAAACGCTCCATCCCCAATGCTGTCCAGATTTTCTTCATGGATGGCAGTACCTCTGAAAATGTAGTGATTGAGTATCCTTTGGGACATCGCAGGCGTAGGACAGAAGGTATCCCGTTATTGTTGGAAAAATTCAGACGCCATTTGAACCACCGGTTCTCAACTGTGCAATCGGAGCGTATTATGGAATTATGCCTGGATCCACAACGCTTATCCCAAACTCCAGTGCATGCGTTTGTAGATCTTTGGGTGCCCTGGAAATAGCCATTTTTACAAAACAAAAGTTCAATCATTTGATTGACCAGAAACTACCCAAATTGGTAGTTGACAAATTATATTTAATGTTGTAAACTCTTTTTACCGCAAAAAAATATTTTACCGATACGAATGATTTTATCGTTTGAAAATTGGTAAGAGCCAGGATCTTGCAGTGGAGTTGAAATGAACACGCAAACGTTATCCAAAAAAAGTCGAGAAGAGTTGAATGGGTCATTGCTTAATTTATATCGTAAGCTAACATTCAAACCGGATGCTATCCCCGATAAGGATGAGACCAAATCCAGCAGTCCAATCTACTCTGAAACTGAAGAAAAGCGTGAAGATCAGGATGAACAACAAATAACACCAACCATTGGAATCGGGATCTAACATCCCGATTCTTGTATAATAAAAATAGATCAATCATTAATCCGAAAGAGGTCCTAATGCAGGAAAAATTTGAACAATTGCAAGCAAAATTACGAGATATCATCGACCTGGGTTCCGCAGCAGGAATTTTAGGATGGGATCAAAATACGTATATGCCGCCCGCTGCAGCAGAAACACGTGGCCATCAGATGGCAATTATCAACCGCATCACTCATGAATGGGCAACCTCGGAAGAGATGGGGCGATTGTTGGATGATCTCAAGCCTTACGCTGAATCACTTGATCCAGATTCAGATGAAGCCCGGATGATTAAAGTAGCCAAACATGATTATGACATCGCCACGCGAGTCTCTTCAGAATTTGTGGTGGAAATGTCGCAGGTAGTCACGGCAGCTTTTTCAGCCTGGGCAGAAGCACGCGCAAAATCAGATTTCAAAATTTTTGAACCACTTTTGGAAAAAGTAGTGGATCTCAATCAACGCTTTGCTGCTTTCTTCCCGGAAGTGGACCATCCTTATGATGCCCTTCTGGATCAATTTGAACCTGGAATGAAAACCGCTGATGTCAAAGCTATTTTTGATGGATTGCGCCCCCAACAGGTAGAATTGATTCAAGCCATCAGTGAACAACCCCAGGTGGATGATTCCTTCCTGCACCAACCCTTCGATGAGAAAAAACAATGGGAATTTGGAGAAGAGGTCATCACCAAATTTGGCTATGATTGGGATCGCGGTCGTCAGGATAAAGCCCCGCATCCCTTCACCATGGGTGTCAGCATCGACGATGTTCGTATTACCACCCGGGTAGATCCGAATTTCTTCAATCCCATGTTCTTTGGAACTGCGCATGAATGTGGTCATGCCCTCTACAATCTGGGTCATGCTCGCAAATATCATCGCACCCTCCTTTCCAATGGAGCATCCCTGGCGGTGCACGAATCCCAAAGCCGCATGTGGGAAAATCTAGTGGCACGCTCCTATCCCTTCTGGGAACACTTCTATCCACGCATGCAGGAAATCTTCCCGCAAATGGCAGGTGTCTCTTTGGATCAATTCTACAAAGGTATTAATAAAGTTGAACCATCTTTGATCCGGGTGGAAGCGGATGAAGCCACCTACAACCTGCACATCATGCTGCGCCTCGAACTGGAAATTGCCCTCCTGGAAGGCAAAGTACTGGTCAAGGACCTGCCAGAAATCTGGAATGCTAAGATACAGGAATACCTCGGATTAACCCCGCCCAATGATGCCCTTGGTGTTCTGCAGGATGTGCATTGGTCTTATGGCAACCTGGGTTACTTCTCCACCTACGCGCTGGGGAACCTGGTTTCAGCCCAGTTGTGGGAAGTCATTCAAAAAGATATACCTGATCTGGATGATCAGATTCGAGCTGGTAAATTTGAAGGCTTATTAACCTGGCTGCGTGAGAAAATCCACGTTCATGGCCGTAAGTACGAACCACAGGAACTGGTTGAGAAAGTTACCGGCTCCAGGATCGATCCAGCTGCGTATGTTCGCTACCTGAAGAACAAATTCGGTAAGATTTATAATTTATAAACGATTGACGAACAAAAGAGATCCCTGTTAGTTTACTAACAGGGATTTTTTATTTTCTAAAAAAAAAGTTGCAAAGTTCGTTTGACAATATATAGTATAATTGTATCATTACAAGTAAACGAGAAGTTAATGTTACCAGCTCTCACCGAAATCATTCTTTTATCATTGCAAGTTTCTGGTATTGCTCTATTGTTCAGTACCATTATCGGTATACCTTTAGGCGCTATTATGGGGTTACATCGCTTTAAAGGTAGAAAATTGGTAATTGCCTTGCTATATACTGGGATGGGATTTCCACCCGTTGTGGTTGGCTTGTTTGTTTATATTCTGTTATCACGCAGCGGTTTTTTGGGTTCTTTGAACTGGTCATTTATTCCCAGTTTATTTACTCCGGGCGCGATGATCATTGCCCAAACGATTATTTCCTTTCCCTTAGTCGCTGGTTTTACCATGGCGGCTGTGATGGGTGTCGATCCCAATTTACGCCAACAGGTTATTTCTCTAGGTGCCACTTCACGGCAGGCAGTCTGGACTGTTCTAATGGAAGCGAAGGTGGGTGTGATGGTTTCCATCATCGCTGGTTTTGGGGGCATCATTTCCGAGGTAGGAGCGGTGATGCTGGTAGGTGGAAATATTGAAGGGAAGACTCGTGTTTTGACCACCGCCATCGTGTTGGAAACTCGTAAAGGTAATTTTGATCTGGCATTGGCGCTCGGTGGGGTCCTGCTGCTTTTATCCTTCATCGCCAATGTCGCTATGTTGCGTTTACAGGGAAAGGCATTCGACGAATGAAGACTGAAACCCTGTACTCCATCAAAGATTTGCGTAAATGTTATGAAGAGCGTTGTATTTTGCAATTACAACATTTTGAAATTTTCCGTGGGGAAATACTGGCGCTGGTTGGCCCCAGTGGGGCTGGCAAGAGCAGTTTATTACGAATGCTCAACTTTTTAGAAACCCCAACCGAGGGAACAATTGAGTTTGAAGGATTTACGTATCATTCGGGTCTTGAAGCACCATTGGAAATTCGAAGACGTGTAACCACTGTATTTCAACGACCTGTGTTATTAAACCGCAGTGTCTGGGATAATGTAGCTTTTGGGTTGGAATTACGTGGTAACCGGGATGCTAAAGGTGAGATCCATTCTGCGCTGGAGAAAGTGGGGTTGGCTAATTTAGCACGACAACGTGCCCGCACACTATCAGGTGGTGAAGCACAACGTGTTGCTCTGGCCCGAGCGCTGGTTTTGAAACCAGATATTTTATTAATGGATGAACCAACTGCCAATTTAGATCCAGCCAACGTGACCATCATAGAACAAATTGCCGCAGACCTGAATAAAAGCAGTGGTACCACATTGGTTCTGGTTACACACAATATCTTTCAGGCAAAAAGACTGGCACACCGGATCTCGTTTATCCTGGAAGGTCAATTAATTGAGTTGGGTTCAAATCATGATTTTTTTACATCGCCAAAAGATCTCCGCACCAAGGCATTTATTGGTGGAGAAATGGTTTATTGAGAAACTATTCGATGATTTTCGAATAGATATATTTTTTTGAGAGGAGAAAAAAATGAAAAAGCTATACCCAATTATCAGTATTTTGTTTATTCTCGTGTTGGCATTATCCGCCTGTGCTCCGGCAGCACCGACTGAAGCGCCGGCAGCCGAGCAACCCGCGGTTGATCAACCAGCCGCAGAAGAACCAGTTGCAGAAGAACCTGTTGCCGAAGAGGTAGTGGTTGAGGAGCCTACAGGTGAATCAATCATTTTAGCAACTACCACCAGTACAGCTGATTCAGGTTTATTGGATTATATCCTGCCTGATTTTGTAGCCAAAACAGGTATTCAAGTGGATGTCATCGCAGTCGGAACCGGACAGGCGTTGGAATTAGGTGTCAACGGTGATGCAGATGTGCTTCTGGTGCATGCGCGTGCCAGTGAAGATGCGTTCATGGAGGCTGGGGATGGCATTCGCCGAGAAGATGTTATGTACAATGACTTCGTCATCGTTGGTCCCGCGGATGATCCGGCTGGTATCAAAGGAAAAGGAAAAGCCTCAAAAGCGTTAGAGATGCTGTCTGAGGCTGGCGCAGCTTTCGTTTCGCGTGGGGATGACTCAGGTACACATAAAAAAGAGTTGTCACTTTGGAAAGAAGCAGGAATTGAACCAGCCGGGGATTGGTATGTTTCTGCTGGCCAGGGTATGGGTGCTGTGCTTGTGATGGCGAATGAACAATTGGCATACACAATGAGTGATCGCGCAACTTACCTGGCAATGAAACTGGAAGGCAATGAATTAGAAATCATGGTTGAAGGTGATGCGCTTCTCTTCAATCCTTATGGGGTTATCGCTGTGAATCCTGAAAAGAATCCGAATATTAAGGGCGATCTGGCGAACACATTCATTGACTGGCTGGTTTCACTGGAAACTCAGCAATTGATTTCCATCTTTGGTGTCGATAAATTTGGTGCTCCTTTGTTTACCCCGGATTCAATCGCCTGGCGTGAAGCCCAAGGTGCTGGCGAAGCGTCCATAGAAGGTGATTTTATTATCACCGGTCTTGTTAAAAACCCGATGGGATGGGCGGAAGATGAAATCCGTGCCATGGATACTACCGATGCTGTCAGCACAAACAAAGATGGTCAGGAAGAGACCTACACCGGTATACTCATTACTACCCTTCTGAACATGGCAGAACCTAAAAACGATGCCACAACGCTGGTGTTGATTGCTGATGATGGTTACTCTGTCGAAGTACCATTGGCTGATGTACTGGCATGTGCAGATTGTATTCTCTCATTCCGCACCAATGGTGGTTTCAGTTCAGTATTGCCTGGATTTGCCAAAAACACAAACGTCAAAGGCATCGTTGAAATTCAGGTAAAGTAAAACAAATTTTAAGCTGTATGTAAGTGTTAATCATGATCCCTTCTATTCGATTCAGAAGGGATCATTTTTTCATAAACTCAGGCAAATATCCGCTGCCAGCCAGAAAAGACTTTCCCGGATTTCTTTGCGGGATTGCCAATTTCGTTTGTCCCAGTCTTCTCCACTTAAGTCATCCCCGGCATACAGCAGCTGCCCCAGCTTTACCTGGCGATATTGAGCCACCGCCAGAAACGCGGCAGCTTCCATTTCCACAGTTAAGCAACCTTCCTCAACCCGTGCCTGGATCATGCCGGGTGTTTCACGATAAGGCGCGTCGGTTGTCCAGGTTTTTCCAGTGATGAAGGGAATCCCTCGTGCATCTAATACCGATTGCATGGTTTTTACAATAGCCTGATCAGCTTGCACATCTCTGGATGGTTCCAGATAATGATAGGAAACTCCTTCATCTCGAATAGCACTGTCAACAAGAATCAGCTTGCCAACAGATAAATCCCGTTTCAAAACACCACAACCACCGCAGACGATAAAGTTCTTGATACCAAAGGCTATCGCTTCTTCTAACAAACCAGCTGCGATGGGTGCACCTACCCCGGGGTGGAAAAAAGCCAACCGTTTTCCATGATGCTCAATTTCATATATGGGATGTTCACCATCCTCCCAGCGGTTGGCTACAGCTACTTTTGCCTGTTTTTCTTCCACAATTTTTCGATTGACTTCCTGAAAAAATGAGATCACACAGTGTTCCGGAACATCCCTGGGTTTAATAATCCTGGTGGGTTCAATTTTTGATTCGGATTCATAATCATGTTCAAGAATGGGAAGATTGTTCATGGACCTATCCTTTTCTTTGTGGGACGTTGGTGTGAGCGTTTGGATTGATAGAAGCTGGATTCGTTAATTATACTGAAACGTGTTACACGAATTCAAATTGAACAATTCTTTCCACTACTGCACCTTTTCCAGCAAAGGGAATACTTCTTCCATGTCCCAATCTGCAGATAAAGACGAGTAAACGACTAATGCCGGTCCACCTTTGCCTTCAAACCCGATCAATAGCTGTTGGTACTCTTCTCCATCTGAGTTGGTACCTTTTGAATGGATCATGGTTGTTTCCTGACCGCGAAATGTGATGGGAAGGTTTTCGAGCACTACCTGACGACTTTCTTTATCACTGGCACCCGGGACGAGTACATCCAGTATGTTCTGTAAATTTTCTTCATCTTCTGCATCTGTTGACTGTACAAAATATAAATGACTATCTGAGGCAACTGGTTTGTAAGATACCAGGTTATAGCCTTTATAGTTGGCTGTAAACTCGGGATGGAAGCCGACGGGTAGTGGAAAATCGACGATTTGTTCGCTTACATCCAGGACCTTTTCTGCGTAGGTATTGAAAAGCGGGTTGGATTCGCAGGCGGATAAGAATAAAACCAGTAATACAATTGACAGTAATTTGACTTTCATGAGTTTCTCCTGTGTTTAAAACTAATTTATTTCAAAAACAATATTTGTTGCAGCTTTTTTTGTTTCTTCTTTTTTATTTTCGAGATTCACGACTGAGGGGATGGACATTGCCACAATGGTCATCAGGATACAAATGAATCCTCCCATAAGGAACCAGCTTTGGATGCTAAAATGATCTGAAATGGGGCCAGCAATCATCAGGCCAACCGGTACCATGGCAGTACCTACACTACTCATGAATGCAAAAACACGGGCTTGCATTTCAGGCTCAACACTGGATTGGATGATTGCGTAAAATGGCCCCATGATCATGGAAATCATTGCCCCGGTAATATAAGCACCAATGATAGCCATGTATAATGCGTTGGAATGAGCTAAGGCAACGATCAAGATTCCGATTCCCAAACCAACCAAAGCTGACAGAGAGGTAAAGATCTTACGCTTGAAACCTCCCCAGATTCCCAACAACGCTCCACCTGAGAAAATGCCAATTCCCATTGCGGATTGAACCCAGCCAAGTTGGATGGCATTTCCTCCAAAGAATTCCTTTACCATGAGAGGTAGTAATGAGAAGGCAGGGAAAATCGTAAAGTTTATAACAATCGTCATGAGGCCGATGATCAACAGACCAGGCCATGAGATCACATATTTCAAACCTGCTTTCATATCCTGCCAGACGGTTGATTTCACATCTTTCTCGGCAGAACAATCCAAAAGTTTGCTGGGCTGGGGAATCTGAATAAAAATCAGTGGGATGATCGCCAGCATGGCGGTTACCACATCGATTGCCAGGATCGCTTGCATCGAAAGAAATTCTACGAGAAGGGCTCCCATTGGCGCAGAGATGATATTCAAGCCACCGTTCAGCATCTGGTTGATTCCCTGAACGCGTGTGAGATTTTCGACGGGAACCAATAAAGATGTGGATGCATTCATTGCATTGGAGTGAAACCCTCCGGCCAAAGAGCGAATAAACATCACAACATAGATGTGCCAGATCGTTTCAGCACCCAGTGAAAATAAAATAGCCAGGGAAACAGTTGCCAGACTGATGGTTGTATCCGCCAGTAACATGATTTTTCTGCGGTTCCAGCGGTCCACCAGTGTACCAATAAATGGTCCGAGTACTACGTTGGGCAGCATGCCCACCAGAGAGGCTGTAGCCAGAACAGTCGCTGAACCCGTTTTGATCGTTAGGTACCAGATCAATGCGAATTGCACCAACTGACTACCCAGAATCGAGAGTGCCTGTCCACCCCAGATGGTGAAGAAACGAGATTTCCAGTTTTTTCCATCTTTTATCGAAAATTGTGTTGCCATTTCAACTCCTTTTACCTTTAAGAGCACCAGTAACATCCATAGTTTATCCAGCAATGCATCGCATGTCACCTATCTAAGGTTAGGGATTGAGATAGGCAATCTGGCTAGTTTTTTCCTTCAGCAAAATGGTCAGGTAAGAGGTATCGGGAAAAAGGAGGAGAGAGTTATTTTTGGGTTAGAATCAAACAGTAGAAAGGTAATCGCTGATGACGATCAATCCAATAGGAATGCTGACCGCAATTACGACGATTATCACGATCTGGTTTGGGCATGTGATGGTTCGTAGGGTAGAAGCCAGAGTAGAGCGGGTTGAACCAGCGATTGCTGTATGTATATTTCTGGGTTTATTTTTTGGCACTGGCGCAGTGTTGGTAGATTCAAACCAGCATTCAGCTATTCTGGGAATAATTGGCATCACATTTCTCTGGGATGCGTTGGAGATAAAACGCCAACAAAAACGAGTGAAAATGGGTCATGCCCCGGCAAATCCGAAAAATCCAAGGCATCTGACAATTCTTACTGAATTCGCAACAGCCACACCAGTGGATATACTGGATAGAGAACCTTGCGGTAAGCCTTATTCTCAGGCAGAACTCACTGCGATGTTGAATGCAGAATCCAAAATCGAGGCAAATTCATGATGAATACGTTTGGATTAATCATCGGTATCCTTACGCTGTTCATCATTGGGCTGGGATTTGTTTGGGTAATCTTTGGAGAACGTTATTTCAGTTATCTATGGTGGCCTTATGTGATTATTTTGGGCGTCATAACAATTGGCGTTTCATTGTTTATCGAAAAGGATTTGCTTTCTGCGCTTGTCGGAGCGCTGGGTGCTTCCGTCGTGTGGGGAGCAACGGAGCTCAAGGCTCAGGCAGTCAGAAGCGAATTGGGGTGGTTCAAGTATCACGGCAGGAAATTTCCAGCACCATTTGAAAAATTGATCAGAAAAATGCTCAGCCCAACGATTTAAAAAGCATTTTCCTATTTGTAATCATTACATCACTTATGATATAATGATTACAAATAGGAGAATGTATGATCAGAACACAGATACAATTAACAGAAGAACAGTCAAAAATGCTGAAACGAATTGCAATTCGGAAAAAAAAATCAGTGGCAGAAATAATTCGCATGAGTGTTGACGAAATGATCCAAAAAGAGGGAAAACCTAATAATCGCCAATTAAGGTTAAAAGCAATTCAGGCTGCAGGAAAGTTAAGCGGACCTGCGGATCTTTCCATAAACCATGATGATTATCTGGCTGAGGTTTATGGGGAATGAGTATTTTCATTGACACTTCCGCATTTTTAGCATTACTAAATAAAGATGATCATTTCCATCAAAAAGCCAAAAGTACCTGGGAGGAAATCAACCTCTCTGAAGATTATTTAATATGTAGTAATTATGTGATTGTAGAGACGATTTCATTATTACAAAAAAGATTTGGAATTGATGCTCTAAGAATTTTTGAAAATGAAGTACGTCCGATTATTGATATTATCTGGGTTGACCAAACGATTCATCACGCAGGCATGGTTGTTGTTCTGACAACTAATCATAGAAAATTATCCTTGGTCGATTGCACGAGCTTTGAGGTTCTTCGAACCTTACAAATAGAAAAAGTTTTCACTTTTGATCCTCATTTTTCTGAACAAGGTTTTAATACAATTCCAGAATTGGATTAGCTCGTAAATATATCTGTACAAATCCGCAATCCTATTGCGGATTTGTACAGATTCCATTCTATCCAGTTTCTTCATCAATATTGACATCCAGGAGATTTTATAGGAAAATTGCCTGCGTTTTTGATATAATATCAGTATCAATCATGGTGCATAGAGCAGCCACAACTGCTTTGTTGCACCATCACTTTATAGAAGCATGGAGTATAACGATTCAATGAAGATTTACCGATTTCGCGCTTTGGTTTTACTGGCAGTGTTCGTCAGTACACTGTTAGCTGGCTGTTCGGCTGGGGCTGGAACGCAGGAAATCGATAAACCAGAAAAGCCTTTGGTGATTCTGGAGTGGACTGGTTACGAGGTAACCGAATATCCACAGTTCTTTGTGCCCTTTAGCGATAAGTATGGGGACAATATTAATGATTATGTCAATGTATCTGTTTTTGGAGATGATGCGGAAGCTTTTGCAAAAGTTCAATCGGGTTTTAAGGCAGATATCATGCATCCCTGCTCTTCCTGGTGGGGGCTGTATGTAGAATCCGGTCTGGTACAACCTTTGGATGTATCCCGCATTGCAGAGTGGGAAAATATCCCCGAAGCATTCCGAGAACCTGGAAAATTTAATGGCGAATATTACTTCGTCCCGTGGGATTGGTATTATGAAGCCCTGTTGGTGCGCACTGATTTAGTGCCCGAAATGCCCACCTCTTTAGCAGATCTCTGGGATCCCGTCTATGCCGGCCATGTTTCACTCTGGGATAATGGTGAAGTTAGCTTTGCTACTGCTGCATTAGCTCATGGAATAGATCCTTTCAATACCACGCCCGAACAGGAAGAATTTGTTAAGCAAAAACTAATCGAGATTAAACCGAATCTGTTAACTTATTGGTTGGATTACACGCAGGCAATTGAATTATCTGCTTCGGGGGATGCCTGGATTGTTGCCAGTGCCTGGCAGGATACCTGGTCTGTTTTGGTCGATGAAGGCTATGAAGTAGCTTACCTCGAACCGGAAGAAGGATACCTGGCAGGTGTGTGCGGCTATGGAATCGGAACCAACAACACCAATCTTGATCTAACCTACGAATTTTTGAATGCTGCCATTGACCCTCATTCCATGGCGAATTTCACCAATGAATATTGGTATGGTGCAGCGAATTTTGCTGCCAATGAATTCATTGATGAAGGTGCAGCGGAGCTATTACAACTGGACGATTTTGAAAATGTCCTGAAGAATACCCGCTTCTACCCTCCGCTAACCGCGGAACGCCGCGATCTACTTTCAGATCTATGGAATGAAGTCAAAGCAGCTCCATGAGAGACGAAACGTCGTTAAACCTCCCCGTTTCCAGCAAAGATGGCCGCGGGGGAATTGAGAAAAAATTAACCGGCATACCCCGCAAGAGCCAACTGGCTTTACTGGTGGCACCGTCTGTTTTATGGTTGATCATACTACTGGTGTTACCTTTGATCACCATGATTGGTTTAAGTTTTCAAAAATCTGCTTTTGGGCCTGATAGTGAAGTTTTCACATTTGCCAGTTATCTGAATTTCTGGCAAAACTCGGCTTATCAAAGTTTGCTGGGTAAATCATTATGGATTTCGTTGGTTGTGGCTGTCCTGTCTATTGTGCTGGCATATCCGGTGGCGTATTTTCTGGCTTTTCATGCCGGTGACAAACAGGGCATGTTGCTGAATATCATGATCATCCCGGCCTGGACCAGTTTTTTGTTGCGGGTTCTTGCCTGGCGTTTAATCTTAGGCTCGAATGGATTAATCAACACATTTTTGATGTGGTTGGGTGTCATCCAGGAACCTATCTCAGGTTTATTCTATAGTGTCAATGCTGTCATCATCACCCTGGTGTATATCTGGATCCCCTTCGCTGCGCTACCGATTTACGTAGCATTACTGCGCATCGAACCAGGATTACTGGAAGCAGCATCTGATCTGGGAGCAAAACCCTGGCAAGGATTCTTCAAAGTGACCCTGCCATTAAGCATTCCAGGTATTCTGGCAGCATTCCTGTATGTCTTCATCCCCACCGTGGGTGAGTATGTCACGCCTGCGCTGGTCGGTGGCCCGAATGGCTTGATGATTGGCAATATCATCTGGGATCAATTTATGCGTGGTCTCGATTGGCCAATGGGTGCTACCCTATCGTTGGTCGTGATGCTGATTGTATTGCTTCCCCTGGTATTTATGGCAAAAGCAGCCCAACAGACCGGTGTATTGGGAGGGAAAGGTGAATAAACCTCAACCTTCCATTTTCGGATCCGTTTATTTTGTGTTGATGGCAATTTTCCTCTATCTGCCGATATTCATTCTGATTGTTTTTTCCTTTAATGATTCGACCGTTCTGGCTTTTCCACTAAAAGGATTTACGTTGGATTGGTATCGCCAGTTGGGAAATGCACACGAGCTATTAATTTCTGCCCGGAACAGTGTTTGGGTGGGTGTACTCTCCTCCATCCTGGCTGTGCTCCTGGGTTCCCTGGCTGCCATTGCGATGACCAAACGTCATATGCCAGGTCGCAATATGTTTCTCAGCCTGGCGAGTGTACCACTGGTCATGCCATCGATTGTGCTGGGTGTTGCCATGCTGGTTTTCTTTCGCAAAGTACTCGGCCTGGATTTGAACATGTGGCTGATTGCTGCTGCGCATGTCCTGATCAGTATTCCCAGCACCATTCTGATTGTGATGGCACGCCTGGCAGATTTTTCGTATAATTTAGAAGAAGCAGCCATGGATCTGGGCGCGAATTATTGGATGACCCTGATCAAAGTGACCTTGCCGATCAGTTTTCCGGCTTTGGTGGCAGCTTTCTTAACAGCTTTTACCACGTCATTCGACGAATATGCGATGACGACCCTGATCACAGGCACAGATACGACCCTGCCTGTTTATCTTTATTCATTATTGCGTTTTCCCCGGCGTCTACCTGTTGCTGTAGCCATGGGCAGCATAATCATGATTGCATCCGCCATACTGGTTGTTTTGGCTGAATGGTTGCGACGTTGGGGAACCACACGTACCCCGAAGGAGGAGAGAGTATGAGTACCTATGAAGAATTCCACCTGAATAGCTTTCAGGATAGACAGATGACCTGTCGTGAGGCCATCAACCCATTTGCGGGTTTTTCGATACGCACCAAGAAACATGAGGGTCAGGAAGTATTGACCTATTGGTGGCATCAAATTGGGTATGTGCTCTGTCCGGAGGATGATTAATGGTCAACAAAAACATAATAGAATTTAGATCGGAAGAGCACACG
>JAHYJK010000103.1 GCA_019429225.1 Anaerolineaceae bacterium | reverse complement strand
ACCATAAAGTAGCGTTTACTGGCATCCCAACCACCATCATGCAGGAAACGCTCTGCTTCGATCATTTTGATGGTTGGATTGATGGGATCGGTATAATCTACCAGCCAAACCTGACCAGTCTCTTTGACATTAACAATCCATTCTGGTTTGAAATGAGAAGCGACAATAGCAGCTACGCGTGGTTCGGGATGATATTCTTCGGTGTCATACGTATAACTACGCGTGCTGACAATTTTGAAGGGTTCCAGTGTTTCGCCATCCAGAATGACAAAATGAGGTGGCCAGTAACAACCCACGATGGCCAATTTATCGGTAAAATCTCCCAACTCCCCGGAGTATTTACTGCCTTCAACCGAACGGGCGTCGTAACAAAGTTGGGCTTCAGCCACTTTGGTGGGAATCTCCGTCCAGAGATCAATCAATGCTAGTTTTCCATCTCTTCCGATGGTGTAAACATATCTTCCGGTAGCAGACATACGGGATATATGCACAGCATAACCTGTATCTACATGGGCAACCACTTCGTACGTATCTGCATCAATGATGGCGACCTGGCCAGCATCGCGCAATGTAACTGCCATGTAGTTTTCCCAGTTTCGTTCTGTTTGTGGCTCGCTGGGACGATCTTCTGGCGGTACCAGCAATTTCCAGGATGCCAACATTTGATCCAGCGACATTTCGGGAGGTTGCGGTGGTTCAATTTGCAGATACTCTGCCATGATCTCGGTTTCCTCTTTGGTCATGAAACCTTGATTACCCCAATCAGGCATACCACGCGGCGTACCATTGAAAATGATGGCTGCCAGTGCCAGGGTGCCTTTTGGTTGCATGAGGTCAGGTGTAAGGGCAGGTCCGGTGGCTCCTTTTCGTAAGGTACCATGGCAGCCAGCGCAGCGTTCAAAGTAGACCTGTTTTGCCCAGTCCATATCCTCATCAGCCAGTCCTGTTTCCACTACTTCTGAAGGTTCTTCTGTTACGATGGGTGCTGTTAATTCCAATCCTGGCAGCCTGGCCATGAAATTGATCATTGCGTCAATTTCAGCTTCACTGAGATTACTGTCCGCATAGGATGGCATTAAACCAGCGGCGCACGTACCTCCGGGACAATCTGAAGAGAGATGGGCATTTGGATCAAATAGTGCTTCCTGCAAATATTCAACTATGTTTTCTGCTTTTCCTTTGTATTCTGTACCGATTAATTGTTGACGGGCGGTTTGTCCAATCTCTGAAAGATCCGGTCCAATGGTCCCTGCAGCGTTCTTTATGCCTGGGATAACATGACAGGCACCACAACCACCTTTGATGAAACCTTCTGCTGCCAGCATCAATTCATCACCACCTTCTTCTTCGACTTCTTCCTGTTCTGGTACTTCAACCTGAGGGGCTTCTGGCTCCTGGGTTGGTTGGGGGGTGGTGCTGGAGCATGCTGCTAAAAGCAGAAACGCAAACAGTATAATAAAAATTTTTAAATAGATTTTCAAGGGCAATTCCTCCTATTAAGTTGTTTGGATTATGGAAAAATAATTACGGATAATAGTACTTAAAAGTGATTAAATTAGATATATTTCATATTATATATCTAATTTATAAATACAATAATATTATATCAACCTATTTGGAAAATACATTAACTTAAGTTAAGGAAAGAGTCTTGATGAATATATTATTTAAGGTATCGGTCGAAAAATTCAATCGTTCTGGTCATCGCCAAACTGAAATATCCCGATAAATTATGATCATCACCTTCATAGGTGTAAAACTCAACCTCCCCATTAACTGCCAGGATCTCATTCCATAATAATTCTGAAAAGACGAGCGGAACACTTTCATCGGCTGTACCGTGATGTAATTGAATAGGTCCCGAGATCTCACTCACAAAACTATTCGCAGATATGGATGACCAGTAATCGGGATTCTCTTCATTGGTCCCATATACTGTAACCCATTCCTGTTGCCAGCGGCGTGCAAACGTGGGAGGTGTTGGGGCTGGCCCTGGGGTATTACGACGCCATCTGGTCATCATATCCGGATAGGAAGCAACAACACCAGCCCAAATCACGCCAGCCTTGATATCCTCTGAAATAACCATTGATCTTAATGTGAGATAACCCCCCATGGAATGTCCCCACACCCCAATTTTTTCCGGATTTGCCAACGGAAATTGTTTTAAAGAGGTGACAGCATTCAACACATCAACCGTATACCCGGGGTCTCCATAAGCACCCAGGGCAATTCCTTCCGATTGATCATGTCCACGGAAATCGATTCGAAAGACAATATAACCACTTCGTGCCAGCCAATCCACATAAGCGATGTAACGTTCTGTTGTTCGGTATTGAGTGGGAGGTATGTAGCCATGATTAAATACAATGGATGGCCATCCGCCTTCCGGGGGATCCCCGGTTGGAACGGTTAGAAGGCCATAAATTTTGTATCCTTCGGATAAATAATAGGCATAATAGCGATTGTAGTTGTAGGCAGCTGTCAGTGTGTTTTCAATCACGATCTCACTGCCGGGGTAGGGTGTCTGGCGCATCGCCAGGATTGTCATAGGGTGTAAGGTTGGCGTAGAGGTGGGGGTGATTGTACTTGTTGGAGAAGGAGTGGAAGTGGAGGTGATCGATGGGGTAGTGGATGGCGTTGGAATGGCAGATGTGCTTGTTTCAAAGGTATGGTCTAGGAGGTCAACTTCATTCTTTTGAATATTTCCGCAGGCAGAGATTAATAATATTGAAATAAAAGAAATGGCGATATTGAGTAAAAAATGCAATTTAAATTTCAATTCATCTCCATGGATCACTGAATTGATATTTGTTTACAAGTATCAAAATCCAGTTGAGTTTTCATTGTATTAAATGCTAGAATAGAATACAACTTTATGTCAAACATTCTTTGGATGTAAAGCAAAAATATGAAAAAAGAATTGAAAAACCCCGGTGTTGTTGAATTCTCTGCACCCATCATTGACCCAGGTGGTGGGGGAGCGTACATTGAATTTCCATTTGATACTGAAAAGCTTTTTGGAACCATTGGTAGAATCCCGGTAAAAGTGCATTTTGATGGGCAACCTTATCATGGGACAATGCTGCGTTATGGGACAGAAAAGCACATTATCATCATTGTGAAAAAAATTCGGGAAGCCATTAAAAAGCAAGCACCTGAAATAGTGAATATTAAAGTAGAGCTGGATGATAAAACCCGGGAAATCACCGTTCCGGATGATGTCCAGAAAAGCCTGGAGAATCATCCATTAGCTTTAGAAAAGTATCAGAAACTTGCTTACACCCACCAAAAAGAATACATTAATTGGATTCTGGAAGCAAAAAGAGAAGAAACACGCCAGAATCGAATAGAGAAAATGATCCAGCGATTGCTGGATCAAGGCTGAAAGCGCATAACAGATTAATTATTTGTGCATATTTCTGCGAACCATCTCAGCAATGGTCAAATTGTGCCGGCTGGTAAGTTGTTCGTTAATCATCTCAATCTGTTTGCGCGGAGAATAGAAGGCTTCACTCCAGCCGTAGCCTGCACAGGTAGTATCAGCGATCTGGTTTCCTTTATCGTCCTGCCCCCACCAATCCCGATAAATAGCTTCCAGATCTGGGCGAATGTGCAATTCTGGCACATTAAAATGGGCTGAATAATAATAATCTGGTGGGAGCGCATTCAAAATGGTTTCAAATATATGAACCCGCACTTTAACTCCGTTACGGCATTCCGAATCAGCTATACGACTCAATCCACGAATGGTGGCTAATGGCGCCAGTACTTCAACCCGTTCCAGATTGTGGAAACGTTCTTTAATGCGAACGATCACTTCTTTCATCACCAAACCACTGGCAATACTATCAGCAATGAATGCGACCTTAACCAAATCATGTTGCGGCTGATCCAGGTCTTTATCTTTGAAGAGAGTCATTTCAACTTTGCGATTGTAAACAGGAACCGAACTATCAAAGACATGATGCGCATCCAGGATAACTTCGTCGGTGTAATACCCATAGGTTTCGAAAATGGCTTCCGGAACCTGATATTTCAAACCTTCACGTGCGATGGGGAAAATTGCTAAATTTTCCTGTTGGTTGCTGGTGATTGTCTCACGTAATGGAGGGGCATTGAAAATATCCTGCATCGCTTTCCACATCAAATTTGCACGACCAGCACCCATCCAGACCTGTCCGGGTAAACTCAAAGTTGTGATACCTTCCAATTCTTTGGGAGCAATCCCAATGAACTCCATCAGACGGGGATCAGGTTTTTTCCTCTCAATGTAAATGAAACGTGCAGTAGAAGGAGTATGATAAAAAACTAATTCAAGATTGGTCACGTCTCCCAGGGTGATTTTACCGGGACGATAAAAGCCGCTTCCTTCAGGTTTTTTTGTCTTGTAGGGAAGCGGCTTTTCCAGGATCAGGGAGCCTTCGATGAACGATCTGTCATCTTCAGAAAATTTGAATGGATAGGTATAGGCAGTCATAGTTTGATACTCCTTAAGGTACGCGACGTGATCATCTGATTTTCTTAAAGAGACAGGCTGAGAGGTTCATCAGCCTGTCCTTAAGATTTTATCATTAATCAAATGAAAAAGGAAAGATAAAGTTGACAAAAATAAAGTTGATAAAAAGACAAAGAGGAAGAATTAGATCTCCCTCTTTGTCATTAAGGAAAATAAGAATTGGTTTGTTAGAAACTAGTTGTTGGCGTTGTACTCATCCTGGACTTTTTGGAGTTCAGTGGCAATATCTAAAGTTGGTTCTTCTTTGATTAATTTGTAAATAGCATTCATGATTGCTTGTGAAGCCTCAGCCGGACGTTCTAAAGTTCCAGACCAATTACGACAGACACTTCCGCTCACAGCAATTGCAGCTTGTTGGTAAAAAGGATTATCCATTTTTGGATGTGAAATTACTGATGTTAATGTTGGGAAGCCTGCGCCTGGTCCAAGAACATAATCAAGGTAAATATCTGGATCGGACATAATCCAATTTATGAAATCATATGCACCTTCTACATTTTTAGCTCCAACAGGAATTCCAAAACCCTGCAAGTCAATATTGCAACTAGGTGTATTCCCTTCTGGAGCAAACATCGGGCGCATGATTACCTTTCCATCTGCGATTGCATCCAGCATATCATTTTCATTGCCTTTTTCATATTTTGTTCCATCCGGCGCAGTCAATGGGTTGATGTATCGGTAACCGAATAATCCTGTTGGTATCGCTCCAGCTGATGCATCCTTGAATGAATCTTCCTCAACAAAACCTCCTGCAAATACCGTCTCCGGATTATATCCTTTTTGAATTGTTTCTCGTAAAAATTCTAATGCAGCAACATTCTCTGGTCGATTCAAAAGCATATTTCCATTACCATCATCATATCCGCCACCAAATGATGCAATTAAGGCATAGATTCCTCTTCCTGCACCAGAACCACCATACTGTGTTGAACCAAAATAAGTCCAAGCATATAAGCCTTCATTCTTCAAACGTTCTGCTTCAACCAAGAATTGTTCAGGTGTGGTTGGATAACCATCAGGATAGCGATCAGCCCAAATAAACGTAAGGTGAGGGCGTTCTGCTGTGGGTACACAATAATAACGACCATCAGGTCCCAAGCAAAACAATTTACCACTTTCGTCTAAATCTTCAAACCAATCTTGAGCCGTCAACCAGTCGGTAACATCCATCAGTGCACCGTTATTAACATATGTTTGTATTTGAGCACCACCTAGATCCACAATATCGGGAACATCAGCGTTAGCGAAGACTGCAGCAATAAGCTCAGCCGTCATTTTATCCCATGCTTTTGGTGTATTATCCCAATACCATTTTCCTTCAAATGCTGCATCAAAAAGCGGAATAGTATCACGCATCCATTGGTTTCCAACGCGTTCATCACTGGAGGGATCCTCATTGTTTTGATCATACTGGAACTATGTAGCTAATGGTAATTCTTCTGCAGGAACCTCTGCTTCTGTTGGGGCAACTGGTTCTGCAGGAGCTTCAGGTTCTTCTGGAGCAGATGTTTCAGGTGGAGCTGTGGGTTCTACAGGTGCAGCTGGCTCAGATGGTGATTCTGAAGGACTGCATCCTGCCAGACCGAAAACAAGAATAACCGTTATGAGTAGGGTAAAAAAAATTGTTATTGATTTTCTTTTCATTTTCTCTCCTTATAATTTATTTTTTGCATTTCCATCTTCAAATCATTAATATACCTTAAATGCACCTCCTGATTAAAAACTATAGAAGCCATAAAAAAAGGTCTGTTTTTGTTTAAATTCGCTGTGTGAAATGTCAGTGTTTTTTCAGTAGGGATTCTTATCGTAAAAAAAAATTAGCATGACTGCTAGAATATCCATTAATATAATCTGTTAGGGTTAGGTATACGAGTGGTAAATGACCAAATTCTAATGTTAAATTGCTAAATTACGCCGAATGTTTCCTTGAGATCTGCGATAATCTCCAGGTGATACTCCCAGTTCCTGACGAAAAACTTTCGCAAAATGACTGAAATTCGTATATCCTACAGAAAGACTGATTTCTGAAATTGGTAATGAACTTTCCAGCAAAAGCTGTTTTGCTCTAAGGATTCGAAGTTGAATCAATCTTTTGGTAAGCGTTATGCCTGTTGCATTACGAAAAATCCTGGCTAAGTGGGAAGTTGAAATATGAAATTCATCAGACAATTCTTTATGATTTAATTCGCGATGCAAATTTCGACGCATAAACGCTTCAACACGTTCGACGATATCTTTTTGGGCTTGAAGATTTAGAAAGGATTGTTGTTCAATTGGTACACTTGTTTTTAGAGATCGTTCAATAGAAATAAGTAAACGAATTACTAATGACTCAACAAATCGGTAAGTGTTTTCTTCTGGTTTGTTGATTTCATGAACCAGTGATAACAACTCATGATGAACATCACTTGGTACAGTCACAACTTTATCAACTGACTTATTGAGGTGTAAATCATGGTTTTCAAACAAAACGTAAAAATAACCAGCAGAAGGATAGCGATAGATAGGTTGCCTTACCACATCTGGTGAAATCAGAATTGAATCCCCGGGATTTAATTTGTAAATTTCCTGATCTGCTGAAAAATCTGCATTACCAAAAATAAGACAGTACCATTGATAAACGGTATGAGTGTGTGATGGAATATTATAAGGAGGACACACCTCATTATATAAAATTTCACGTATTGTAATAGCTGATGAGTTTGTTTCCATTAAGAATATTATATTGTAGACGTTAACAAAAACCAATTATTTATCCTGGTATCAATTACTACTTGTGACTCACATAAAACTAATGAAAATTCCTCTGATAGATTTCTGTGAATGGATGAGTATTACCAGTTAGAAATACCAGGCGATTTACTTTTGCATTCATGATGGCTTGGGATTACCTCATTTACCAAAATCCATTATGAAATACACATTGTATTCGCCTGAATAAAATGTGACACCAGCAATAAATACCATAGAAAAGAACTTGACGTGTTTTTCACCCGGGCATATAATTTATTAATCAATTTAATTTATTATTTATGATCCCCCTGGAGCCAACTTGGGCAGTAATCAAGTTACCGCGAAATCCCAAAATATTCGATCGATCTTAAATGTTTTACTCTACCATCAACAAATCTCACGGGTTGAGTTGGCTGAGTTGACAGGTCTCACGACAGCAACCATCAGTAATTTGGTGAATGAATTATTGACACAAGGATTGGTTCGGGAAAATGGAATTGAACAGGTGGCTTCCCGACGGGTTGGTCGTCCGAGAATGACGGTTGAACTGATCCCGGATGCTCGTTTTGCAATTGGCGTTCATGTTGGAATTGGGGAGTTTCAGATTGTTATCACGGATTTATTGGCAAAAATCATCTCATCTACAAAACAGAAATTTGAAGTCTGTGTGTCTGCTGAGATTGTCATTCAAGAGATAGTCACCCAAATAAATAACCTTATCTCGCAGTCTGGAATTACGAAAAATCTGGTTGTGGGAATTGGGGTAGGCGCATCCGGTTTGGTTAATGTTGAAACGGGTGTGAATATTAATGCGCCTAATTTATGTTGGCAAAACGTTCCTATTCGAGAATGGGTCCATCAAGGAACTGGATTGCCGGTGATTGTGGACAATAACGTGCGCTTAATGTGCCTGGCAGAAGCGATGTTCGGAGAAGGAAAAACAGCCAATGTGATGGCGTTTGTGTATGCCAGAGTCGGGGTTGGTGCTGGTTTATTTGTCAATGGAAAATTGTTTCGTGGCATGGCTGCCGGGGCAGGTGAAATCGGTCATAGCATTATGATTCCGGATGGTGGAGAAAAATGTAGTTGTGGAAATACTGGTTGTCTGGAAACATTGGTATCAAAGAAAGCAATTCTAAGATCTGCGAAGCAATTGGCAAAAGAAAACCCGACTGGCATTATGGCTGTGAAATTTGCTGGACAATCAGCAAATGAAATGGAATGTGTTTTTTCAGCTGCCGAGGATGGCGATGAGGAAGTTTTAAAAATGCTTGCAGATAAAGCAAGGTATTTTGGCATTGCACTGGCAAATTTGATCAATATTTTAAATCCTAATTTGATTGTGTTAGGTGGAATTCTGGGGCAGGGTGAGAAATTCTTATTGCCTGAAATCAAGAAGGTTGTCCATGAATATTCGTTCAGTCACCTTGGAGATCAGGTAAAGATTCGTGTTTCGGGATTTGGGCAGAAAACCGGCGTCATTGGTGCTTCTGCATTGGCCTTAAGTACTTATTTTTATGACCTTAGTGAAGGTATAGAACAGGAGAAGAGTTTTTGAGAACTATTGCATTAATACCTATAGCTAGAACAACGTTTGATATTCCATTTGCTTCTGAAATATTCCAGAGAACACAAACAGCATTATCGCAGGCTGGATTTGTGCTCTCGGGTCCATCAGAACTGGTGACTGATTCCTCAAAAGTGCAAGAAATTATTCACCAAATGGACAAAACTCCTCATGATTTGATTATTTTGCTATATTGTTCATTTGCCGATAGTGATTTAGCAAAACAAATCGTCAGTGAGACTGCTGGCCCGATTTTGCTCTGGGCAGTTCCAGAAGAACCGGGTGGAGGAAGATTGCGTTTAAATTCCCTGTGTGGGATTAATCTTACCGGTCACTCTTTGCATCGTGGCGGATATACCTACGATTATTTATACACTTTGCCAGAGGATTCAGCCGCCATTGAAAAAATTAGAGTATTAGCCAATGCCGGTTATGCCATCCGGACTTTAAAAGGGACAAAAATTGGCAAATTTGGACACCATCCAAATGGTTTTGATAGTTGCATCCCGAATCAAACAGGGTTAGAAAATGTGTTTGGGTTGGAGTTGGTTCAAATAGAATTGGACACTTTATTTAACCGTGTCAGGAAGATATCTGACCATTCAATCGATCCTTTGCGGGAGGATTTAAATCATAAATTGGATGGACTTAACGATCTTGATCAGGCATCCTTAAATGGCACATTAAAAACCTATCAGGTTATGCAGGAATTTTCTCAGGAAGAGAATTTAAAAGGTTTGGCGGTGCGCTGTTGGCCAGAATTTTTTACCGATTTAGGATGTGCAGCCTGTGGAGCCATGTCTTTAATGACTGATCAACGCATCCCCTGTAGTTGTGAGGCTGACCTGAATGGAACTGTTACACAATTAATCTTACAAACCCTGAGTGGTGAACCAGCTTTTGGAACTGACCTGGTTCATATGGACATGGAAAAAGACACAGCAGTATTCTGGCATTGTGGTTTAGCTCCACTCTCCATGGCAGATCCGAAAGTGAAACCTCGTGGGATTGTTCATACCAATCGAAAACTGCCATTGTTGATGGAATTTACACTCAAACCTGGAGGAGTCACGATTGCCCGATTAAGTGAAGCCAATCGTGATTTTCAGTTGGTTTTTGGCAAAGCCAACATGTTGGAGTCAGAAAAGCAATTCTCAGGAACATCGGGAGTTGTGCGATTTGAAAATTCTGCCAGAAAAGTGTTAGATACTATCATTAGCAATGGATTAGAGCACCATTTCTCGCTTACCTATGGAAATTTTACAGCTGAACTGGCAACGATTGCACGATATCTTAAGATACCTACGCTTGAATTATAAGAATTTGGAGGATTCATAGAATGTTGGACGAAAAAACCCTTACAGAATTGACGGAGAAAGCAAAAGAAATCAGAGCGCTGACCATTGATGCTATTGGTTATCTCGGAGTTGGACATTTAGGTGGATCTATGTCGGTTGTGGAAGTACTTACTATGTTGTATTACCGCCACATGGATATTGATCCTGCTAATCCCCGCAAAGTGGATCGAGATCAACTGGTTTTATCCAAAGGACATGCAGGTCCTACCCTATACAGTGTGTTGGCAGATAAAGGCTACTTCCCTAAAGAGTGGTTGCATACCCTCAATCGCGGGGGAACCCGATTGCCCAGTCACTGTGATCGAAACCTGACACCAGGAATTGATATGACCACTGGTTCCCTAGGGCAAGGGTTATCAGCTGCTATTGGTATCGCCCTCAGTCATCGATTGGATGGCATTGCCAGCAAAATCTTTGTCATCATTGGTGATGGTGAATCCAATGAAGGACAGGTCTGGGAAGCAGCACAGGCTGCTTCACAATTCAAACTCAATCATATCATCGCTTTTACCGACTACAACAAATTACAATTGGATGGTTTTATGCATGAAATCATGAACATTGAAGACCTGACATCCAAATGGGTTAGTAATGGTTGGTTTGTTCAAAGAATCAATGGACATGATCTGGCACAGATTGATTTAGCCATCGAACGGGCAAAAAATGAACCTTTGCGACCATCGATGATTGTTATGGATACTATTAAAGGCAAAGGCGTTGATTTTGCCGAAAATCAGTCTAACAACCATAATATGAAATTGGATTATGAAACTGCTCTGGCAGCCATTGCAAAACTATAAACATGCAAGGAGAAAAAATGAGTAAACCATTAGAAATGCGTGCTGTATACACAGAAACTCTGCTTCAATTAGGACAAATGGATGAACGAATTGTTCTGTTGGAAGCTGATCTCATGCGGGCGACTGGCTCTAAAAACTTTAAGGATGAATTTCCCCATAGAACCTTCAATGTGGGTGTTGCCGAAGCTAATATGGTCAGTATTTCAGCTGGACTTTCTTCTGCCGGCAAATTACCATTCGCCAATACATTTGCATGTTTTGCAGCCCGAAGAACATTTGACCAATTTTTTATTTCAGCGAATTATGCCAGACTAAATGTCAAACTGGTCGGTAGTGACCCGGGAGTCACAGCCGCATTAAATGGCGGTACCCATATGGCTTTTGAGGATATGGGAATTATGCGGACCATCCCAAAATTAGTCATATTTGAACCCAGTGACCCCATCTCATTAAAAAAACTTATGCATGCCTGTGTGGAGTATTATGGATGTACCTACATGCGGTTACATCGTAGTTTTGCAGATGTCTTGTATGACGAAACAGATGATTTTGAATTGGGAAAAGGAAAAGTTTTACGCCAGGGTAAGGACGTGGCGCTGATTGCAACCGGTGTTGTGATGGTAGGCGAGGCTTTGAAAGCTGCTGAGATACTGGCTGAAAAAGGCATTTCTGCTACGGTCGTTGACATGCATACCATTAAACCCATTGATCGCGACCTGGTTATTCAGCTGGCAGAGACCTGTGGTGCAATTGTGACCTGTGAAAATCATCAAATTGTTAATGGGCTTGGTTCTGCTGTTGCTGAAGTTCTTGTGGAAGAAATTCCCACACCTATGGCGCGTGTTGGGGTAAAAGATCTATTTGGGGAGGTGGGTACGCTTGATTATCTCAAAGAGAGGTTTGGATTAACCGCAGCCGTTATTGTTGAGCATGCTGAACAAGTTCTGGAAAAGAAAAAATCACATTAAATCAAACGGGAGAAATTATGAGTGAAAAATTAAGTTTAGCTATTGCATCTGATCTTTCTGGATTTCCTTTAAAACAGGCGATTGTAGATCACCTGAAGCAAAGAGGGGATATTGACGTGCTTGATTTTGGGATTGATTCGGTTGAACAACCTAAACCATATTTTGAACAGGCACCCAAAGTTGCTGAGGCAGTTCAAAGTCAAAGGGTTGAAAAAGGGATATTGATCTGTGGAACAGGTCAAGGTATGGCCATTGTAGCCAATAAACATAAAGGAGTGTACGCCTGTGTGGTCGATGATATTTTTTCTGCGGAAAGGGCAAAAATTGTCAATAATGCAAATATCATCACGATGGGTGGATGGATCACTGCTCCTTTTCTTGGCACCCAAATTGTGGATGCCTGGTTAGGCATGGAATTCACACAAAAAATGGAATTCAAACGAGATTTTCTTGAAAATGCATTTCGTCAGGTAAAGGTTCTAGAAGAAAAGAATTTCAAATAAAGCGAACTGGAAATTTTTCTTCATCTTTTAAAAACTGAAATGGATTAGCCAACAATTTAGTTGAACTAGGAGTGAGAAATGAAGGGTGAATATTTTAATCAAGAACCGATTCATGCACAAATTGGGTATCAAAGAATTACATCTGTAAAGCCCAATCATCCAATTCCTGGCGGTATGCGTTTCTACAGTGAACGTGGACCATTGGATGTGTATTTTTATGCTCCTGGTGTTATTCGGTTTAATTTTCAGGTAAAAGAAATTTTCGATTATGGATTGCTGGTTGGTAGTAAAAATGATGTGGACTGTGACCTGATTCATTCAAATACATCTCTGATTATTCAATCAGGAGATGTATTTGTCGAAATTGTTTATTCCCCGTTCTCGATAAAAATTACAAACAAGGATAAAAAACTAATTGAAAGTATTACTGATTTCGGAATGGAAGGAAAATCTCGTTTCCATCCCTTCTCTTATACTGAGGATAATTCCTGGCAGATATCTTTGGCCTTGAAAAGTGGTGAAGCAGTTTTTGGACTTGGGGAAAAATTTGGAAAACTCAATCATCGTGGTGAATTGATAACCAGTTGGAATTATGATTCATTAGGGATAAATTCAGAGCGATGTTATAAAAATAATCCATTTGCCTGGTCTCCAGAAGGTTGGGGGCTATTGGTTCACACGCCTGGAAAAGTAATCCATGCGGTTGGTTACGCACCCTGGTCACACCGAAGTTATATTCTTCGAGTGCAAGATTCAAATCTGGATTTCTTCTTTTTTGTTGGAGATTCTCCAAAGGAGCTTCTGAATAAA